>CAIVNB010000088.1 GCA_903907175.1 uncultured bacterium | reverse complement strand
GGGGGGAGGAGGCGCGAGAAAAATGCAAGGAAATTTTTTGGTTTTTGCACACGCGAGTCCGCGAGCGTGTCCGAGGCGCGCATCATTGGTCGTCAGGGTTCAATTCAAAATACATTCGAACTTCGTTCAATACACACCGCATTACGAGATTTTTATCGCACAAAGCGTTAAATTCTCTTTGTTTATCAATAGTTTTAAGAGGTTCTAACCGTTTACTAATTGCGTTTACCTCTTTTGAAACTCTTTTAATAGGAAAGAGTGATTTCTCTATATCAATACTAAGTATTTTATCTTTCAATATGAGGTCCGAACCTAGAGTTGAAAGTATTGAGCGTCTCGTCTGAATCGTTCCATTTTCAAATTTATCTTTTGCGTTTTCAATAAAGGTAAACATTTCGTCAGCAGTATCTAACCATCTATCTACTCTCTTACTGGTATCACCAAAAAGACCATCAAGCTGTTTCTTTTCAGCAAGGAATTTTATTTTCCTTTCAGCAAATTCTTCCGCAGATATTTCTCCACCCGCTCTCATATCGGTTAAGCCATCAATCTTCGCTAGACAAGCCTTGTAGGCTTTCTCATTGGCTTTTATAACAGCATTGCGACCGTCAATTTCTTTCTCGTTTTCTTTCTTAAACCATTTCATAGCAAAACTGTGAAATTCTGGCGGGATTTCTATGCTTTCAATTTCAGCTATAATCTGTTCTTTGAGTGCTTTTTCTTCAATAGACCCCTGTGTACAGTTAGGGTTTATTCTTTTTGTACAGTGATAATAAACATAGGTGTGAATGTTCCCATTTTTTTGCCTTTTTATTTTTGTCTCGGCGGTGATGCTTGCTCCACACTCTCCGCAATGTATCATTCCCGTGAAATCAAATATGTGGGTCTTTGGTCTAGGCTTACCTTTCTTCCCAAGTAAATACTGAATCTTGTCGTATTCCTCCGCATTCATCATCGGAGTGTGAATACCGTCATACCATTTACCACTTCCGAGCGGATACTCATATCTTCCGTAATAAAAAGGGTTTGAGAAAATTCTATAAACTGTGGCTCGGCTAATCTTTTTTCCTTTTGGCATAGTAAAGCCCCATTCATTTTTTGCGATTCTCCATATCTCCGCCACAGTATAATTTCCTGTAAGCATTAGGTCTATCATTTGTCTGACCAAAGGAAATCTCTCGTCATCTACCAAAGGAACTTTATTGCCTTTCTCTGCGTACTTATCGTTTTTATATCCTGTAGGTGCTGAAGCAGGGTACATTCCAAGACTCGCTTTTTTATGAAGTCCTCTCGTCACATCAACACCCTTTTTATCATTCTCCATTTTTGCCTGACTGCACTGGAACATAAACATAAATTTATCTAGCGGAGTATTTTTGAATGTTTGTGCTGGCGTAACTATTTCAATGAGCTTGCCTTTATCTATGAGGTCAATGAGCAAAGCAGAGTCCATAGCATTTCTTGAAAGTCGGTCTGCGTGCCAGACAATGATTCCATTTATTTCTCCACGCTCAATCATAGCCAGCATTTGTTGAAACTTTAGTCTCTTACCAGTTACTTTGGCTGATTTTGATTCTGAAAGAATATGTTCAGGTCTTACTTTTATACCCAAGCTATCTGCGATTCTTTTACCCTCGTCAATTTGAGAATCAATAGAAAGAACCTGCCTATCCTCAGATTCGGTAGATTTTCTGTGGTAGCCACCATATATCATTTTTACGGTTTTATTTTCCATTAGTTTTTGCCTTGTTCAAGAAACTATCAAACTCTTTCTTATCAATTCTAAATTCCTTACCGAGTTTATATGCCTTTAGCTTTTTGGCATCAATGTATCGGTAAATAGTCATTATGTTTACCCTTAGTTTTTCGGACAGCTCTTTGGCTGTATAAAATTCTTGTTTCATAGCTTTAGTATACTTTACTATTCTTTACATAGCAAGTAGTGTTATGCACTTCTTTTAAGAAGCTTCTCGATAGCCTCCCTTTCTTCTTTTGTTATTGAAGTGCTTTTGCTCTCTGTTTTTAGGTTCTTGAGTTTTTTGATAATTTCAAAAACCTCATTTTGGGTCATATTGCTATGCCCATAAGAATCAAAAGTGGTGGTGACGCTTTCGTGACCAAGATTAAGACTTATAGCCTTTTTATATTTCTCAGGAAGTATTTCTTCCATCCACATACCCACGATTAGGTGACGGAATGAGTGAGGATTGAAGTAAGGAATGCCAGCATCTAAACATCTTGTTTTAAAGATATTTCGTGCAGAGTTAGCATTACTCCAAAAACGCTTGCTTACCACCGCTTTGCTAGTATTTTTATTACCTATATCATTAAATGTAGCTGGAAAAATAGGGTCATCTGGGCGAAAACCTTTTGACTCTAAATATTCATACCATTCAACAAAGTATCTTTCGGGTTCACGCCACTCGATAGGAAAAATCAAGGTAGCTATTGGCTTTGAGCTTTTTGTTTTAATACCATCTTTCGGATTTTGGTACACGACATTCTTTTTCTTGTCGAAGCTACGCATTTTCAACGAGGTAATGGCGGAAATACGAGCCCCTGTAATCAGGGCTAGAGAAATAATGGCTCTATCCCTCATATCTATTTCACTTTTACCTTTTATACTTTCTATAACTTTTTTTACCTCCTCAAATACAGGTTCCGTGCGAGTGGTTCCCATTCGAGCGATACGAGCATCGGTCTTGGAAAGTCGTAACCACTCGACTTCATTTTTTGATATTTTGCTTTTATATCTCGGTTGGTCAGACAGCCACTCAAAAAACTTCTTCACTCTCCGAAGATAATTGTCTTGAGTAACTAGAGCGATTTTACCAGTTTTTGTTTTAGATGGCTTGGTACTTAACCACTCCACAAAAGCTGTCGCTTCTTCTTTGGTAAACTTTGAAAAACTTTCATTTTCAGTGAATTTTTGCCACTGGGATATTGCATCTGAAAAAGCCACTATTGAGCTTTTTGCAAAGCCTTTTGCTCCCTTTAGCTGGTCAAAAAAATCTCTCTTTATTTGCTCATTTTCGAGCGTTGTTTTTGTCATAATTTTAATAGATGCGTTAATTGCTAATAATGGACATTTAAACTAGAAGAGAAAATACTACATAGTCATTCTTGAACAAAGTGGTTTTCGTTTGCTCTCTGGGCTAATGGCTCTCATTCCTGTGTTTACGCTCGTGTCATATATTTTCATCGGACAATCACAAGGTGGACTGGCAGTAAGCCAACACTCGCAATTCGTTCTCTGGGGAACGATTGTCTCTTGGATACCGTATATGATTGCCATTGCCTATCTTGCCCCGAAAATTGGTGCTAATAAAGCAATCATTGTCGGAATGGTTATCTTTTTTGTTCTTGCGACCGCCTTTGTGTTACTAACTGCTCGCTACCACTTATTTCAATAAAGAAGCGTATACTGTAGGTATGAGCAAAGGTCGGGTATTTTATGAACTTAATCTAACTATAAAACTATGATAAAAGGAAACTTTCTTGGTGGGGCGATTGTTGCAATAATCTACACGATTTATATTTTAATGAACCCGCTTCCAACAAAATGGCAAATGGTGCTAGCGTTGGTGGTTCTTAATGCTTTGACTATCGTGTTAATGTCTTTTGCGTTCAAGGTGTAAAGAAAAGGGTCGTGAATTAAGTCCGTCATCCGCCTTGTGCGGTGGATTTGTCCGAAAGGATGAAAGGTAGCGGTGAAAAGCGATAACTGGCTTACGGGTGTATCAAGAGTGCTACTCTAACAAAGAACTTCCATTTTGGGAGTTTTTTGTTTTAACGCTCATAATCTACCAAGTGTTCACAATTGAGAATTTAGTGCTAGAATTAAGCATTATGAAGGTTCTAACTTCGTCTAGTACCCCCCGCTGTTTATTTTATAAAATATCTTAATATGTTAAAATAGACTTATGAAATACATAAAGAATTTTTTTGTAAGGACTGAAGAAACAATTAAAATATATTTGAGCCATAGACCAAAACTTTATGCTTTGATTGTTGGTATAGGAATAGTAATCTTTTGGCGAGGAGTATGGCATACTGCTGATTTTTTCCATACATATTTTGCTTCTTTCCAAAGTAATTTGACCACGGATTCTTTTTCAGCTAATTGGTGGGATGGACCATTGTCATTCTTTATTGGTGCTATTGTTTTACATTTTACTGGTGCTTTTACTTCGAGTTTTATTGGGAATGAATTAATTTTATCTGGCCTTCGTGGAGAGAAAAGGTTGACTGAAAAAACAGAAGGCGAAGTAAAAGTTGAAGAAGAAGTAATTTTGGATATTAAAAAAGAATTGAATGTAATCACAGAAAAAATAGCAGAGCTAGAGAATGAAGTTCACAAAAAGAAACATTCTTAAAATTTTTGAAAAAAATAATACTTTTAAATAAAAAAGAAGGAGAAACACCACTCGAAGCATTGGAGGTTTTTCGTGCTAAAAATAAAATATATAAAAATGTGAAAATGACTTATGCTGGAAGGCTTGACCCAATGGCGAGTGGACTTTTATTGATACTTGCAGGCGATGAAACAAAAAACAAAGAAAAATATTTAAACTTAGGAAAGGAATATAAATTCGAGGTTTTGTTTGGTTTTAATACTGATACATATGATATTTTAGGGAAAGTTACTACAAATTTTGAATTTTCAGCTACAGATTATAAATTAAAAGAACTAGAAACAAAAATAAAAAAAGAATTAAAAAATTTTACTGGTAAATTTAAACAAAAGTATCCAATATTTTCTTCTAAAACAGTTAAGGGCAAGCCACTTTTTTTCTATGCAAGACATGGTGAGAATATTGAAGTTCCAGATAGAGAAATAAATGTTAAAAGTATAAAATTTATAAAACTAAGAAAGATAAATAATGAAAAACTTTTAGAAAATATTGAGTGTAGAATAAAAAAAGTGCAGGGTGATTTTAGGCAAAAAGAGATTTTGGAAATTTGGCGAAAGAAACTTAAGCAAGGACAGTCCTTGCTTAAAAAAGAGGAATATTTTTATATTGCGAATCTTGAAATTAAGTGTGGGACAGGAACTTATGTGCGGGGAATAGTGAACTCTCTTAGTGAAAATATTAGAATACCCGCACTCGCATATTCAATAAAAAGAACAAAAATAGGCAAATATGTGTTATAATTAGCATTATATATGATAAATACCGATAAAATAAGGTCAGATTTCAAAATTTTTGATGGGAAAAAAGTACCCGTATATCTTGATAGCGCTTGTATGAGCTTAAAACCAAATTCTGTTATAGAAGCAATGAATGGATATTATTATGAGTTTCCAGCTTGTACCAACAGAAGTCCTCATAAACTTGGGCAAAAAGCTACTAAAAAAGTTGAAGAAGCAAGAAAAAATATCGCGAAATTTATAAATGCAAATAACGAAAAAGAAATAATTTTCACTCGCAATACCACAGAAGGAATAAATTTGTTGGTAAATAGTTTTCCTTTTGAAAAAGGTGATATCGTTTTAATCACAGACAAGGAACACAATTCAAATCTTGTTCCTTGGCTCCGATTGAAAGAAAAAGTTGGAATAATTTTAAAAATAATTAAAGGAAATGATGATGGAACTTTTAATTTAGAAAATTTTAAAAAGGAAGTTCTAGGTGCGAAATTTGTTTCGATAGTCCATACTTCAAATTTGGATGGAGTCACAAATCCTGCCAAAGAAATTATTGAAATTGCACATCAAAATGGTGCATTAGTGCATCTCGATTGTGCTCAAAGTATCGCTCATCAAAAAATTGATGTTAAAAAATTAGATGCAGATTTTATAGCTTTTTCTGGACATAAAATGATGGGGCCTACTGGTACAGGAGTTTTTTATGGTAAACAAAAATTATTAGAAAAATTGTCTCCATTTATGGTTGGAGGAGATACAGTTTTATCTTCTACTTATGAGAGTTATGAAATGTTAGAAATTCCAGAAAAATTTGAAGCAGGGTTGCAAGATTATGCAGGCATTATTGGGCTTGGAGAAGCAGTAAAATATCTTGGCAAGTTGGATTATAAGGACATAGAAGAACACGAATTAAAACTCAATAAATATATTACGGAAGAATTGCAGAAATTTCCACAAATAAAAATTATTGGATCTGCTGATCCATCACTACGCTCTGGTGTTGTGAATTTTTATATTGAAAATACTGACATGCATAAATTTGCAATTATGCTCGATGAAATCGCTGGTATTGCAGTTCGTTCAGGACAGCATTGTGTACATTCTTGGTTTCATTCAAAAAAGATTTACAATTCTTTACGAGTATCTTTTTATGTTTACAATACGATGGAAGAAGCGGAAGTGTTTATTAATAGTTTAACTAAGATTTTTAAAATTTTATAAATTTATGCCATGTATCGTTGCTTTAATTGTTTTTGGAATAATGGGAATATTTAGTGCTTCACAACGTGCGCTTGCAAAAGAGGCGCTTGATTGTGTTTTTAAACGTGTTACATTTAGACCTTGCAATACGGGTTTTGCTGAAAAAGTAAAAGGAAAATTAATCGGGAAAGTATTGAAACGCTCCACATTTTTGGCAAAACTTTTAAATAAATATTATGAGGTGTTTTCGTGGATCTTCTTCATTTTAATGGTAGGTAGTACTATTTGGGTACTTCGCGGAGGATATAACTTCTATGTTTATGGTAGCTGTAATGGTTTAAATTCAAGTGGTTTTTGTGCATTTGATCCGAGTGGTTCAAATAATAAAGTGACTCCATTAGGGGATAGTGAAACTTGTGGAACAGTACAAAAAACTGAAAAAACTGTTACATTAAAAAATGTTGATTTGTCTTCTTTCCCAACAAAAAATGTTGGTGGAAAAGATACAGTTGTTTTTATTGGTTGTTATGCTTGTGATTATTCCAGAAAAGCTTATCCTGATATTTTGAAATTAGTAAAAAATAAAAATGCTAATTATATTTTTGCTCATTATCCAGCAAAAGGGGAAGTCACCAACTCACTAGCTAATGCAGGTTATTGTATTAACAAAGATTATAAGGAAAAATTCTGGGATTGGAACAGTTATCTTTTTACAACCGACAAAAATTATATTTTAGATCCAGCAAATTTAAATACGATGCTTACGAAATTTAGTTTTGATGTGCAGAAAATAAATGAATGTGTAAATAGTATTGAGACAAAGGATGCAGTTGAAGCTGAAGTAAAAGAATTAAATAAAACAAATATTTACGGTACACCAACGATCTTTATAAATAGTAAAGCTTTTGTTGGTCCTAAGCCATATAGGGTTTATAGAAGTGCTATAAACAGATTCATATTCTTCTAAGAATATGTTATACTATAAAACAATATGAGAGGATATAAAACAAACATTGAAAAAGATTCTGCGGAGAATGATAACTTTCGAAAGGTTCTTTATACTTCGAAGTACAGTCAGCTTGTGCTTATGAGCTTGTTGCCAAAAGAAGAAATTAATTTTGAAATCCATCCAGACCGAGATCAGTTTTTTAGATTTGAAAGTGGAGAGGGGAAGGTGTTTGTTGATGAAAGTGAATATGATGTTTCCGATGGAGATATAGTAATGGTACCTGCTGGAGCAAGGCACAACGTAGTCAATACTTCAGACACTATAAAATTAAAACTTTATACTCTTTATTCTCCAGCTGAACACATGGATGGAGTTATAAGAAAAACTAAAGCTGACGCAGAAGCACAGCCTGAAGAATTTGACGGAAAAACTACAGAATAGAAAATAGAGGTGAAATATAGTAAAATATAAACATGATACTATCTGCCATATTTACGATTATAGGTCTCTCCTTGTTTGAGACTGTTTCTTCGGTTGATAATGCGATCATAAACGCTGAAGTGCTTTCCACTATGAGCAAACGTGCTCGAAGGTGGTTTTTGACTTGGGGTATTTTTGTTGCTGTCTTTGTCGTTCGTGGTCTCTTACCTTTTGTTATTATTTGGTCTTTTAATAGTACATTAACTATTGGACAAGTATTATCTGCAGCATGGTCATCCAATCCACTTGTTCAAGAATCTATACATAAATCAGCTCCTATATTACTTGTTGCGGGAGGAGTTTTTTTATTGTTTTTATTTTTACATTGGTTATTTCTTGAAGATAAAAAACTAGGACTTCCTCGTACAGAAAAATTTTTTATGGCGCGTGGTGTGTGGTTTTATGCAGTTGTCTCAGTTCTTCTTGCGATAATAGCTTGGTTTGCATTACAGGAAAGTAATTTAATGGGGTTTGGTGCAGTTGTGGGTTCAAGTTTATTTTTCATAACTCATGGCTTCAAGCAGAATGCTGAGCTTCAAGAAAAAAAGTTATTAGGAAGTGCACAATCTGATTTGAGTAAACTTTTCTTTTTGGAAATTATTGATACCACTTTTTCTCTTGATGGAGTTCTTGGTGCTTTTGCTTTTACTTTGTCTGTACCATTAATCCTTCTAGGAAATGGACTGGGAGCTGTCTTAGTACGAGAGCTCACGATACGAAATATAGAACACATAAAAAAATATGTTTATTTAAAAAATGGTGCAATGTATTCAATACTTGTACTTGGAATAATTATGATATTACATAGTTTTGGAATTAAAGTTCCAGAATACGTTTCTCCACTTGCCACCATTTTAATAATAGGATTTTTCTTCTGGAAATCTAAAATCCATTTAAAAACTTTGTAGAATTTTAATTCGATAAATATGAATAAATTTGAAGAAAAATACAAAGAATTAAATAAAGAACAAAAAAACGCTGTCGATTCAATCGATGGGCCTGTGATGGTTATTGCAGGCCCTGGAACAGGGAAGACACAAATTTTAGCTTTGCGTATTGCAAATATTCTTAAGAAAACTGATACAGAAGCAAGTGGAATTTTGTGCTTAACTTTTACAAATTCTGGAGTTCACGCAATGCGTGATCGTCTATCTCAATATATAGGTCGTGATGCAGATAAAATAACAGTAGCTACATTTCATAGTTTTGCGATAACTTTAATTGAAAAACACTATGAATTACTAGATTTTCTTAAAATTCCGGAATTATTGAGCGATGATAAGGCTGTATTTTTAGTAGATGAAATATTGCAAAACAATGATTGGGAGTATCTTCGTCCTAGAGCTAATCCATCAATGTATTTTGCTGATTTGAAACAATTAATTTCAATATTGAAACGAGAACGTATTACTTCGGAAGAATTTTTATCAAATATTAACTATGAGATAGAAAATTTAAAAAATAATCCAGATTCTATTTCTTCACGAGGAGAAGGTAAGGGACAATTAAAAAAAGAAATTGAGAAAAAAATAGAATCGCTTGAACGCACAAAAGAAGTCGTACGATTTTATCGTATTTATGAAGAGAAGAAAAAAGAACTTTCTTTCATGGATTATGACGACATTCTCGAATATGCTACAGAATTAGTTGAAAAATATGAAGATGTTCGTGCGGATATTCTTGAGAATTATTTATATGTTTTAGTTGATGAACATCAAGATTCAAGTGGTGTACAAAATAGTTTTTTGAAAGCTGTTTGGAGTGAGACTGAGATGCCAAATATTTTTGTGGTGGGAGACGACCGTCAACTTATCTATGGTTTTTCCGGTGCATCATTATCATATTTTGAAGAATTTGCTCATTTTTTTGGTAAAGCAAAATTAATTATTTTAACAGAAAATTATCGTTCAACTTCTCCAATTCTTTTTGTCGCTGATGATCTACTTAAGAGT
>CAIVNB010000087.1 GCA_903907175.1 uncultured bacterium | reverse complement strand
TAAAAAATATTAAAGAAAACGAGCGGGCAAAAATAAAAAATTTAGTAGAATATTCTTCAGGCAACACCGCTCTTTCTTTGACGATACTTTCACAATATTTTGGAATTCCAAAAATGAATGCAATTATTACTCCTGACGTACCAGAACACAAAAAGAAGTTACTCCAACTTGTAGGTACAAATCTCTTGATTTCTCATGGCTCACCTTGTCCTGGAGTTTTTGACAAAGAAGGAGGAATATATGATGCAAAAAAACTTGGAAAGAAAAAAGGCTGGTATAATTTAAATCAATATATAAATCCAGGCAATATAGAATCCTCAATGCAATATATAGGCAAAGAACTGTGGTATCAATTTGACGAGAAGCTTTCTGTTTTCGTGGCAAGCATTGGTACTGGTGGAACGATAACAGGGGCTGGTGGATATTTAAAAAATAAAAAGTCTAATATAAAAGTAATAGGTACTGCAATTAAAAAAGGTTCGCATATCCCTGGGCCTCGCGGAGAAGTAGAAATAAATAAATTAGGAATAGAATGGAAAAATGTTGTGGATGAGGTTGTGCCTATTGATTCTAAATCTGCTTTTCAGAAGAGTATTGATCTTGTGAGATTAGGGATTTTTGTAGGTCCTTCTACTGGGATGCAGCTTGCTGCGTTGTTGGTAAAAATAAAAGAGTATAAAAAGAAAAACAAACTAAAAAAACTCAGAAACAAAGATGGGGAAGTTGTTTGTTGTTTTCTTGCTTGTGATTCGATGGTTCCATATATTGATGATTATTTTGTGCATTTACCAGAATCTTCCTTTCCTAAGGTAAAGAATTTATAACTATAAATATAGTAAATATATGATAGAAGATATAAATGATATCGGTAATAAAATTAAAGAATTAGAAGAAAGGATGAGTGACCCTCAATTTTGGAGCGATAAAGTACAAGCACAAAATGTTCTTAATGAACTTAGAGAATTAAAAGAAAAACTTATTGGTGCCCAAAAATATGATAAAGGACCGGCAATTGTCACAATTATTTCTGGTGCTGGAGGAGATGATGCAGAAGATTTTTCGGCAATGATACTTAACATGTATATGAAATATGCTAATAAAAAAAATTGGGGAATTTCTTTTATTCATGAACATAAAAATGATCACGGAGGGTACAGAAATGTCTCTTTTGAAATATCTGGGAAAGGGGCATATGGGAATTTAAAAAATGAATCTGGAGTACATAGGCTTGTTCGAATTTCACCTTTTAATGCAAAAAAATTAAGACATACTTCCTTTTCTTTAGTGGAAGTATTGCCAAAATTTTCTAAATTAGAAGAAAAAGATTTTGTAATTCCGGAACAAGATTTGAAAGTTGAATTTTCAAGAGCCGGAGGTCCTGGAGGGCAGAATGTAAATAAAAGGGAAACAGCAGTGAGAGTTGTACACATACCTACAGGATTGGCAGTACACGCCTCAGGAGAACGTTCTCAAGAGCAAAATCGTGAAAGAGCAATGTCTATACTAAGAGCTAAAATTTTTAAAAAGGCAGAACAAGAAAAAAAGACAATAGAAGAGATATTCAAAAAAAACTATGGAACAGAGATAGAGTGGGGAAGTCAGATTCGTTCTTATGTATTACATCCTTATAAGATGGTTAAAGATCATCGAACTAATACAGAGACTTCTGATATCGATGGAGTTTTGGGAGGTGAGATAGATTTATTTATTGAAGTAGAAAAAAATTTGTAAATAAAAAGCCACGTTAATTATGTGGCTTTTAGGCGTGTTCTTTGAGTTTTTTCCTTTTAACCGGTTTTAATTCTTTGTTTCCATTTTTTTTCTGACAGTTTTTTAAGGCGTTGTTCCCTGGATGGGATTATAAGTACAATTACTGTAAAGACAGCCAATAGGCTTAAAAGAGTCCACCAGAGATGGGTATTTAGTTCTGACACCAATATGCCTGCCAGTAGCATTAAGATAAAGGTAATCCCTAGGAGGGCAATCGGGTTTGCTTTTTTCATATGACTATTTTTTATTTTTTGCAGATCCCTGCAATGGTTTTTTCAATGAAGTGTGAATTTTTATTCAGTCTAACACTGAAAAAACATTGAGTCAAAGGTAGACTTTCTATTTTTTGTGATAGAATAAAGAGGTGATTTATTTTAATAATGTTTCAAAAATTTACAATAAAGACTCAGTGGCCCTTGAGGATGTCACTTTAACGGTAAAAGAAGGGGAATTTGTCTCAATTGTTGGACATTCAGGTGCAGGCAAGACAACTTTAGTTAAAATGATCTTAGCAGATGATGTTCCTACTAGCGGCACTGTTTTTTTTGAATCTTTAGATATTCACAAGTTGAAAAGTGAAGACTTAACTAAACTTCGCCGTCGTATTGGGGTTGTTTTTCAGGATTTCAAATTACTTTCAAATAAGACTGCCTATGAAAATATAGCTTTTGCCATGGAAGCAGTTGGCAAAACAGACGAAGAAATTGAAAGTGATGTTCCACACGTGCTTGAACTTGTTGATTTGAGCAACAAACATAATCACTTTCCACACCAGATGTCTGGAGGCGAACAGCAAAGACTTTCAATCGCTCGTGCTATCATTAATCAACCAGAGATTGTTATTGCCGATGAACCAACAGGGAACTTGGATCCTATTAACACTTATGAAATTATTCAAATATTAAAAAAAATAAATGATTTGGGCACTACGGTGATACTTACTACGCACAATAAGGGAGTGACAGATTCAATTAATAAACGAGTAATAACAATGGAAAAAGGAAAAGTAGTTCGTGATGACAAAGAAGGTAAATATACGATATAATTAAATTAAGCACTGAAAAATTAACAATATGATTCTATTAAAAAGAATAATTAAATCAGGTTTCAAAAACTTTAAAAGAAGAGGACTGATTTCTTGGGCAGCTATTCTTGTTGTTACTATTACTTTGTCTGTTATTACGACTATAATATTGTTACAAGCAGTACTTAATTTTTCTCTTAACCAAATAAAAGATAAGGTTGATGTGACGATTTATTTTAATATTGGCGCCTCACCTGATAAAATAACTTCTTTAAAAGATTCACTTGAAAAATTACCAGAAGTGGCTAGTGTAACTTATACGAGTAGTGAAGAGGCACTAAAACTTTTCCGTGATAGGCATTCCGAAGATTATCCTACAATACAGGCATTGGATGAAATAGGTACAAATCCACTCGGCGGGTATTTAAATGTCAAAGCGAAAGAGGTTTCTCAATATGAAACTATCGCAAATTTTCTAAAATCAGATAGCATTTCAGTTTCCGGGTCTGGATCTATTGTTGATAAAGTAAATTATCATCAAAATAAACTAGTGATAGATAGATTAAATGGTATTATTGCTGGTGCTCAAAAACTCGGGTTTCTAATAACTCTCCTTATGATAATAATTTCCATTATCATTACTTTTAATACTATACGTCTTGCAATTTTTATTTCCAAAGAAGAAATTGGAGTGATGCGCCTTGTTGGGGCTTCAAAAATGGGTGTCAGGGGGCCATTTATGATTGAGGGTGCTATTTATGGCTTTATTGCAACCATCATTACACTTGTTTTGTTTTGGCCGGTGACCGCTTGGCTTGGTCACAATATGACCGATTTTCTTGGTTTAAATTTATATGATTATTATGTTTCAAATTTATTTCAGATTTTCATAATTATTTTATTAGCAGGTGTTTTCTTGGGAATGGTTTCAAGTGTGTTGGCTGTTAGGAGATATTTAAATAAATAATAAAAAACAATATGCAAAAAAAAGAAAATTGCAAATATATTTTTGTAGTAGGGGGAGTTATTTCTGGAGTAGGAAAGGGTATTACGGCGTCATCGCTTGGACTTATTTTAAAAAATAGAGGTTTAAATGTTACTGCGATAAAAATTGATCCATATATAAATGTTGATGCGGGTACAATGAATCCCACAGAACACGGTGAGGTGTTTGTTCTTTCTGATGGAGATGAAACAGATCAAGATATGGGTAATTATGAAAGATTTCTTGATATAAAATTGACTAAAATAAATTATATGACTACAGGGCGTGTATATCAGACAGTTATAGAAAAAGAACGTAATTTAGAATACAAAGGTAAATGCGTAGAAGTTGTTCCACATATTCCCCTTGAGGTTATTCATCGAATAAAAGAAGCAGGACGTAAAGCAAATGCAGATGTTGTAATTATTGAGATTGGTGGAACAGTAGGAGAATACCAAAATATGTTATTTTTGGAAGCAGCTCGAATGTTAAAAATAGAATTTCCCAAAGATGTTATCTTTGTAATGGTTTCTTATTTACCCACACCTTCTAAAATTGGTGAAATGAAAACGAAACCGACTCAAAATGCAGTAAGAACGTTGAATGCTTCAGGAATTCAGCCAGATTTTTTAATTGCTCGAGGAGCCACAAGTCTTGATCAAAAAAGAAAAGAAAAGATCGCAATGTTTTGTAATATTCTTCCAGATAGAATTATTTCAGCACCTGACGTAGAAAGTATTTATGATATTCCGTTAAATTTTGAAAAAGAAAAAATGTCGGATAAACTTTGTAGTGTACTTGAGGCTTCTTGTAAAAGAACAGACGAAAAAGCATGGCATGCTTGGAAAACTTTTGTGAATCATGCACATAACAGTACAGAAATTATAAAAATAGCCATGATAGGTAAATATTTTGAAACAGGAGATTTCATCCTTTCGGATTCCTATTTGTCTGTTATTGAGGCGATAAAATATTCTGCTTATTCACAAAATAAAAAAGCACAGATTTCTTGGGTAAATTCTGAAGATTTTGAAAAAAATCCAGCAAAATTAAAAGATCTTAAAAAATTCGATGGAATAGTTGTACCAGGAGGTTTTGGCACACGCGGAGTAGAAGGTCTAATTTCTTCTGTTAGATATGCTAGGGAAAATAAAATTCCATACCTAGGGCTTTGTTACGGAATGCAAATGATGGTGATAGAATACGCTAGAAATGTTTTGAAATTAAAAGATGCAAATACTAGAGAGGTAAATCCAAAATCAAATAATTTAGTTATCGATATTATGGAGTCTCAAAAAGAATTAATGAAGAAAAATTTATATGGTGGGAGCATGCGTCTCGGTGGGTATAATGCTGTTTTACGTGATGGTACGATCGCAAGTAAAGCATACGCTAAAAAAGAGATAATTGAACGCCATCGTCATAGATATGAAGTTAACCCGTCATATATAGGGGAGCTGGAAAAAGAAGGTCTTATTTTTTCAGGAACTTCTCCAGACGGACATTTGATGGAAATTGCAGAGTTGTCTAAATCAAAACATCCATTTTTCTTGGGTACCCAATTTCATCCTGAATTTTTAGCTCATCCTCTTAACCCACATCCCTTATTTTCTGCTTTTGTGAAAGCTTGTATTACTAAGAGGAAATAATTTTTAAAATAAGTAGTATAATCAAACCATGAGCACACTCATACAATCACAAGTTTTCTTTTTTATTTCTTCAGTTGGTTTTGTTATTTTGTGGATTTTAGTTGCAATTTTCTTGGTTTATCTTATTCGAATAATACATACTTTTACACGGATTATGAAACAGATAGAAAAAAATATAGATGAGATTGGCGACACCACAAAAGATATGTTGTCCGATTTACGAGAAAGTGCAGTGTTTCGTTTCGTTTTTGGGAAAAAAAGAAGAGGTCGAAAAGATTAGAATAATAAAAGAAATAAAAAAAATGACTGAAAAAAAAGTGATAAAAAAAAGTAAAATATCAACTGGTAAAGTAATAGCAATAGGTGCCTCCGTGGCAGCACTTGGAGCAGGAGCGTATTACTTTCTAGGTCCAAATGGGAAAAAGAATCAACAAAAAGCAAAAGTATGGATGACTAAAATGGAAAAAGAAGTTGGTGGTAAAATGAAAAAAGTAAAGAGTGC
>CAIVNB010000086.1 GCA_903907175.1 uncultured bacterium | reverse complement strand
CATATATTTATTATCATAACATAAAACAAAAAATCTCCGCTTCACGCGGAGATTTTTTGTTTATTATATTCCTTTTAGGTCTTCCATTGCTTGGTCTACGGTCTTGAGAGAAGAACTTTGAGAAGGATGTGGTCTTTCACTTCCCTCTGGCTCGTTGATCTTTAAGTTCACGCGAGCATTATTCTTCATACCAATGACTCGAAGTAATGTTCGTATTGCCTTTGCAGTGTTTCCCATTCTCCCGATAATCTTGCCCATGTCGGCAGGATTTACAGTAAGAGAAATAAGAACACCCATTTCATCAACAGTACGATCGATTTTTACATCGTTCGGATTATCAACGAGGGCTTTTACGACATACTCCAAGAATATCTTGTCAGCATCTTGCATAGTATAAGAGGTAATATTTTTAATCAGTGCAGTATCCGACCAATAACTGCTGTTTCAATTATACAGAATTATTTTTTAGCTTTCAACTCTTTCTTCTTTAGAGTTGGACTTTTTTTAGACAATACGTTTATTTTTTTACCTTCAATCACTTTTTGGTGTACAAGAAAATTGTGCATTGTGTCTGAAAGCTTTGCACCCTTAGACACCCAATATAAAATCCTATCAGCTTGGAAATTTGCATTACCTTCTTTTGGATTATAAGTACCTACTATTTCTAAAAATTTTCCACTCTTAGTACTGTTCTTTGAATCAGTCAAAACAGCACGAAATGAAGGGTCGTTTTTCCTTCCTATCCTTTGTAATCTTATTTTTAACATAAAAACAGTCTATCATAAATCTCAAAAAAGGCAAATATTAAACTTATATAAGCTTTGATTTCATGCTATATTGAAATAAGACCATGAACAGACATATAAAAACAAAACACGCTCTTTGGGCAATAATCCCGATTTCAATAGGAGTTCTTTTGGCATTTATCGCTACAAAAAGTATCGGTTACGAAAGAATGGGTCCGACAACAATCTCAGCCCCTGATATAAAAATTCCAATAGAACAACCCAAGCCAGAGTTACAAAAAACACCAGAAAATTTCTATTTCATAAAAGATCCAAATAAAAAACCAAAGATAGGTGCTGAATCTTATTTCATAGGAGACCTAGATACTGGAGAAATAATTTTAGAAAAAAATAAAGAAAAACCTTTTCCAATTGCCTCTGTCTCAAAATTAATGACTGCCGTAGTATCAAAAGAAATCCAAAATCAAAGTGAGATTACAAAAATATCAAAAACTGCTCTCGCAACTTATGGAAAGAACGGCGATTTTGTTTTAAATGAAAAAATCAAAGTAAGTGACTTAATTTATCCCCTACTTTTAGAATCAAGTAATGACGCAGCTGAAGCATTAGCAGAAACTTCAGGCAGAGATTTATTTATAAAAAAAATGAACGAAAAAGCACAAAGCTTAAAACTTTTAAACACTTCTTTCCAAGATCCTAGTGGACTTTCAAAAAATAATAAATCTACAACATCTGATCTTTTTAAATTTGCTCAATATCTAAAAGAAAATATGTCCAATCTTCTCCAAATATCAACTCTAAAAAGTTATAACAACAAAAAACACATCTGGTTTAATAACAGCCAGTTTTTAAACCTACCTGGTTATCAAGGCGGAAAAAGAGGTTATATTGATGAATCTAAACAAACTGCTGTATCTTTTTTCACCCTTCCCCTTGGGCTAACAGGAGTACGTAATATTGGAATCACACTTCTTCGAAGTCCTGATAGATATAAAGATATGCAGAATATTATAAATTACTTGAAAAAAAATGTTTATTATGGAGGTACAGCCGATGCGGATATGGCTTGGGTAAAAAATAAAGAAGGAATGCTTGATGATTCCGAGCCAAATTTTGTTACT
>CAIVNB010000085.1 GCA_903907175.1 uncultured bacterium | reverse complement strand
ATTACTACGCTCGACTAATGTGGTAACTCAATGAACTCCGCCACGACGAGACAAGTCTCGTCGTCTGCCCTCACCCCATCGCAATTCCATTCTATTTTAGTTTGGCGGGAAGATTTTTTGAATTTGGTATGGGCGATGGGGTGAGGGATAGGAATATTGAATAATCCTATTTTGGGATTATACCATAAAAGGATATATTATTACAACTATGAGCAAGTCAGTTTATACACAAGAGTATAAGGAAATTATAAAACGCCTGAAAAAAGGACGTATTGAGGCGGGGCTTGCACAGCAAGTCGTAGCCGATAAGCTCGGTAAGCCACAATCCTATATTTCAAAAATTGAGTCTGGGGAAAGACGACTTGATGTAGCGGAAATAAAAAAATTTGCAGCAATTTACAAAAAAACAATTAACCATTTTTTGGATTGATGAAGTTTTGAAAATATATGACTAAACAAGTTGCTTATTTATTAGGGCTTATTACGGGAAGAGGCCATATTTTTTATGATAGCAAATCAATTGCTATAGAATTTTCACATGCTAATGAATTCGCAAAAGGTATTGCCTACTGCCAAATTTGTGGGTGGTTTGCTACAGATAATGGAAGTGGTTTGAAATGTAAAAATCCAGAGTGTGGTCATAGAGTAAGTCCTTCTGTAAGAAAAATTTATAATCAACCAAAATCAACTATTGAGTCGTTGAAAAAAGAAATTATACCATTACTTAAATCAAAAATACCTGCCCATTTTGAGATTACGGGAAACAAATCAATGACCATTCTTGTGTTAGATTTTAAAAATAAAATTAGTTTATTTAATAAAATATGTAAAAATTTTTCTTCCGAAACAAATTTTGACCAATTTCATATTCCAAAATCCATATATTCTACAAACAAAAATTCCAAAATTGAATTTATAAATGGACTTTTAGATACATCTGGATTTGCTTCACCTGGTGGATGGTTTAATCGTGAGGGAAAAAATGGATATGGACGCATGAGAGTATATTTTCAAATAGTGCGTAACTGGTATTTACCTGTAGAAATAGATAACTTTTTAAGATCAGAATTTTCTCTCCCAATACATACGATTGACTGGGGTCATCCAAATATTCGTGATGGCAATCTGACTGATTTTTACAATACACGACCAACAAGTTGGAGTCGTGAACACCAGATAAAATTTTTCCCAGAGTACTATCAAGAGTTTAAATTTCGCATTAGTTCAAAACAAGCATTATTTCAAGAGTTAATAAAACATAATGTAAAAACTGTTTTCAAGGATAAGGAAGATTGGTTCCCACCATCAAAAATCACCAAAGGAAAAATTAAGGCCTATCACCCTGGCGAAAATGATCTTCGTATTCCAGAAGCTGGTCGTAGACATTTTGATGCATTTTGGCAAATTAACTTAGCATTTGGCTGTAAATACCTCAGAAAATTACAAAGCAAGGCTAAAAGACCAGAGTGTTTTCCACTAACCGGAGATCTTGAATCCAATATAAGTCCTAGAATTATTGAAAAGGAATTTAATGTTATAAGAAATAAACTTACAGCTGAAGCAGAAAGAGCAAAGCCTATAAAAAAGGAATCTAAAATAAAACTAAGGAGTGAAAAAGAACTTGCAGAAAAAGCTATGTATCAACCGCTCACTGTCTTTTTTGCAAACTATCTTTCTAAGAAATACAAAGAGAAAGTGTACACATTTGATACATCTGCAGGAAACTTAAATCTTTTCTTAAAAAATAAAAACCGTGATCTTTTAGAAGTTTTTGATTATTGTGATAAATATCGCATTCGTCCAGATGTTGTTGGATTTCTTGAAAAGCAAAAAGCTGTGGGTTTTATTGAGGCAAAAATTACATCTTTAGATTTAAAATCACTTGGGCAATTAATTGGGTATTGCCTTGTTGCTCGCCCATTAGAAGCTATTCTAATTTCAACAAAGGCTCCTTCACTATCACTAATAAAAATACTCAAGGCTAGACCTGATATGTTGACTTATGGACTTAATAGAAAAATACAACTGGCGACACTTAATAAAGGTAGAGTTAACTTTATTACAATATAAAAAATTATGGATAAAAATAAATTTACAAAAATATTGAAGGAATGGTTAAATAATTTTCTAAAAAAGAAACTGTCTTCAACGCATGAAATTTTAGAAGTTGTAATACCTCAATCGAGTCTATCTAAAATTAATAATCAATATATAAAACAAATTCCAAATTACTCATCTTGGGAATTCAAACCCGATATTTTCGCAGTTCTTAGAAATAAGGCATCTAATAAACTTGAATTAATCATTTTAAATAGGTCAACATCAGCGCTGAGCCTAAAAGAAATTGGAGAGATAAATTGTTATGCTCGATTAACTGGTGCTTATATGGCTTTTCTAACGTCTTTAAATGCTGTATCAAATGAAGTCAGTATTCTTTTGCTTGACGACACAATTAAAAATAGGGTTCTTGATTACGGAAAGGATAAAAAAATTATAGTATTTGGATGGGACGAAAAAAATAACCAAATTAATAAAGATTCAGTTATTCCTTTTGAACAAAAAGACTTCTTGTCTAGTTAAGTTCTTTTCCAGTAGATACAAATAAATTCATGCACTTTATTAAATCTAAAGACCCAAGGGTATCCTAAAGTTTTCATATTATTATATTCTTTTTGTCGATCCCAAATCACATATTCTTCTAGCTCAAACCCTATTTCTCTCATTATACGAGTTTGATCCTCATGAAGTGGGTAAAATTTGTCTTTTTTTCTTATGTCCATTACCACACAACAACACCTCTTGTTTGGTTTAAGAACCTTGTAAACTTCTTTGTAAACAGATTTTAAGTCTTGTAAAAAAGTTTCGTAATCATTTATATTTCCAAGATCTTTTTTAGAATCTGAATAGTTGCGTTGACTTTTATTGTCCACCGTTCTTTTCATATTTAATATATCCCAATATGGCGGAGAAGTGACAACAAGATCAACAGAATTTGGCTTGATATATTTCAAAAGATTTTTAGAATCATCACAATAAATTTCTGGTTCAAATCTTTTTATCTTCTTCTCGAACAAAGCATCTTGGTGTTCATCGATCCTTCTTTTTGCGGTTTTACAGTATTCTGTGTTTAAATCTACCCCGATTCCTTTTTTCCCAAGGGTATAGGCAGCTTTAAGAGTTGAGCCAATACCAAGAAAGGGATCAAGGATAACTTCACCAGGATTTTTCGTGTAAATCAAAATTAGCTTCTCAACTAATTGCTGAGGAAACATTGCGGGATGCTTCAATTTTCTTTCGTCAGAAGTTTTGCCTATATCTCGCCAAATACTAAAGGAGTTTTGCAACCATTCTTTGCCTGTTAAGTTGTTCATTCTTTCTGCCATTTTATTTTTTTACCTTCACTAGGAACAGGTATTCTTTAGTAATAATTTTAGACCCGTCTTGGTTAATTGCTCTGTATCTTTTGTGTTCCTTTGTGTATTCTATAACTTCGCCTCTGGTGCCTAATATTTTCTTTAACTCTGGTATGGATATTATTCCTTCGTCATTATAGCTTAATAGGATATATTTCGCTTTCGCTTTCATAACTAAATCTAAAAGTGCATCTGATGCCTTGCGAGAGATAGAATAGTCTGACTTTTGTTTTTCGTATGGTCTCATTCCAGCTTGTCCATATATCTCGGGAATTTTTTTAAACCAACCTTCTGCTATTAATTCAAGAAGAAAATAGTTTGATGCAAATTGCCTGGAGTTATAGGGTGGATCTAAATATAAAATATCAACTTTATATTTATTTACAATCTCATTCGCATCTGCTCGAAATGCTCTATTTTTCATTTTATTATTAAATATTTCTCCTTGTTGAAGTTTTAAATCCTTAAGGGCACGATTGTCCCAAGTTTTTAGATAAGCAGCATAAGTTCCAGTTATGTTACTTGTTAAGCTGATAGCATTAATTAAGCTACTTAATAAGTAATAATATTCTGTTTCTGAAATTGCTTTCTTGTTTTTCCATATTTCAATTTGCTCCCTAATAGCATCAACTTTCATTGCGTTCTTAATTGAAAGATACTGACGTTTATTTTCTCTATATGGAGCGTAATTTTTTGTTATAAAACCAATTTTTCCACCAAGATTATTAAGGTAATCAATAACATCTATGCTCAAAGATAATTTCTTAAATTTAGGTAAAGAATTAGTTTGAATATTAGTATAAGCAAGAGAGTAAGCGAATTCTAGAAAGTCATTTGAGTAAACTGTATAACCTAATTTTTTAAAATGTTTTCCGACAGCAGTTGTTCCACTAAAAATATCAAAAAATATTGAACCCTTTTTCAGAGACAGCCCAGTCACCACCTCTTCTATGTAATCAAGAAGCTTTGTTTTGCATCCATAATATCGCATAAGTTAATTTAAGTATAACATTTTATAATTTTTATTTTTTAATTCTCTTTTCTAATAACTCCGGCAACTTTTCCTTGTATTTCAACATTGGTTTCGTACCAAGGTTTCATATTTTTATTTGCGGGAACTAATTTAATACGTTTTTTCTCTCGGTAAATTCTTTTTAGTGTTACGGCATCTTTATCAGGTAGATATACAACCGCTTTTTCTCCATCGTCAACGGTAGATTGTTCACGCACCACAACGATATCCCCATCAAAAATTCCATCTTCGATCATGCTTACGCCAGCAACCTTAAGAGCATAATAATTGTGACCAGACGAAATCATGTTTCTTGGAACTTGAATTGGGCGAGGGTCTCTAATTGCTTCAATAGGACCTCCGGCAGCTATCAGTCCCATAAGTGGAATTTCTATAAATCCATTTTTAAGAAAATTAAAAGTTTGAATTGAACGTCTTTTCCCTTTTTCATTTGTAAGGAGATTTTTTTGTCGTAAATAAAATACATGCTGATGAACTGTCGGGATAGATATATGAAAATTCCTTCCGATTTCTAATAGAGAGGGAGCATAGCCTTTTTTTTGGCGAAAATTTGAAATAAAATCTAATATTTCTGCTTGTCTTTTGGATGCTGGTTTATCCACATTTGACTTTTTATACATACCTAAAGTATACTACCTAAAGTTATACATAACAAGCGGAAGTTATCCACATTAGCAATTTTAACCAATCAAAAATATGCAAGTAAAATGGACAGAATTAATACAGCTTGATGAAAGCGGAGTAGATAGAATAAAGGAAGTATCGGGAGTTTATCGTATTTCACATTACCACCAGACTGACAAAAAATATTATGTTCACTATGTGGGACAAGCTGAAAATCTAAAAGAGCGTTTGAGCCAACATTTACCTGGAAATGAGACAAATTCTGAATGTAATGGATTTTTAGATAATTATCAATGTTATTTTCGAGCTTGTGCAATATCTACACAGGCTGGACGCGACGGCGCAGAAGTTGCGCTTTATGAAAATTACAAACCGGAATGTGTTGAACGAATACCTGATGTTGATGCAATAGAAATAAATTTTGAATAAAAATGGAAAAACAAAAGTTTGCGGGTGAATTAAAACACATAGAGGCAAATCGCATTATAAAAGAAAATAAAAATGATTCGATTGATAATTTCTTTTTGGTTCTTGCTGTTGTTTACAATGATTTAAAAGGCATGGTTCTTTTTGAAAAACTTGTTTTTGATACTTATGAACCGGTTTCTATGAATGACGAAATATCATTTCATATGGGTGAGTATGGGGGAATATTTACTCAAACAAGAAAAATTTTTATCAGCTATCTACGAGAATTTTTTGAGTTCTTAAAAGAAAACGAACAAATTTTATCTTCCACAGAATTTAAAGGGGTCTTAAGTAAAACTAATAAAGATATTACAATCAGGTGGAATAACCTGGTTGATATTGCATTAAATAAATCAAAAGATACTTCTGATTTTACTAATTATCTTGTTAGAGTAAGAAACAATGTAGCATCTCATTATTATCAATCTGGAAAAGAATTAAGAAAAGCCTTCTGTAATATTTTTTTTAAAAAAGAAAAAGTTGAGCAAAACAAATTGGCATATTATGCAATTGGCGAAAATATGGAAAAAACTAGATTTTTTTATGCGGATGCTGCTGTGCAAGAATATCTCAGATCAACAATTAATGATACTGAAAAAGGATTTGAGGTAAAATATAAAACTGAATTAAGTGCAATCATTGATAACATGAACTGGACTATTTTAAGATTACTAAAGGCTTATTTAAAGAATCGACCTAAGTGATTTGAACCTGCTATAATTAATCTATGCCTCCAGATCAAGAAACAACCCAAAATGAGCCTAGTACGGATTTCAGCCCTACGATGCCTTCCGATACCTCCGAAACAGCCCCTGAGGCCCAAAATGCCCCTACGGACGGTTTTACCCCTGAAAGTCCAAATAATCCTTTAGATACAGGGAATGCTGGTACAGCCGAACCCCAAAAAGGGCCTGAAAACCAAGATTCTTCCTCTGGCAAAGCTGAAAGCGAGCCAGTTTCTGAACCTGTCCAAGCTTCTGAACCTTCAACGGCTCAAATACCAGTAAATGAGCCGTTGCAACCAGAATCTAGACCTTCTCTCGCCCGACAACTTCTAATCACAGCCCGAAATGCAATTCAATTCCGAAAGAGAAAAAAGTTAGACAAGATTATGGCTTTGTTTCTGCAACAATCTAAAATCACAAACGACGAAGTCGAGAAATTTCTTCATGTATCGGATGCAACCGCAACTAGATATCTTTCAATCTTGGAAAACGAAGGAAAAATTAAACAAAATGGAAAAACTGGACACATGGTTTCGTATTCTCGAATCTAGGGAGTGAGTTTTCGTGCACGCATGGGTGGGGTGAGTTTGCGTAATCGCAAACTCGGGGCAAGCACGATGGCATTGCGCCTTCGGGAATTCCGCTAGGGTGTCTGGGCTAAAGACGAGCGCCCGAGCGAATTGAAATACTAAAATCTAATAGCGAAAGCGACACACTAAACGTGGACATGAAAAAACTGAGAGGGGTTTGTGCGGCCGGGTGGGGTGAGCCCTGTCCGGCTCTGCCGGATGACTAGTCCGCTTACTGGCGGGCTAGTCACGAACCGAGGCAACGCACTGGGGAGAGGAGAATCCTCTCCCCAACTAGCTGCGGGTTTTTGCTTGAACGGCTCATTTCCTGGTATTTGAGCCGTTCGGCAAAATCCGCTCCTAGAACTGGCGCTCGTAGCCCTAGCGGAAATTCCCGAGGCGGATGCCGAGGGTGTATTCCCTTTAGACCAAACACAATATGATATGATGACTGAAGGCACCGATTGAGTTTGTATTTGAATTCCGCCGTTTCTTCTTTGAAGAAACCTGACCGAGCCCCATCGCCCATACCAAATTCAAAAAATCTTCCCGCCAAACTAAAATAGAATGGAATTGCGATGGGGTGAGGGCAGACGACGAGACTTGTCTCGTCGTGGCGGAGTTCATTGAGTTACCACATTAGTCGAGCGTAGTAAT
>CAIVNB010000084.1 GCA_903907175.1 uncultured bacterium | reverse complement strand
GTAGTGGCACACAAGTTATCGCAACACCAAACACTGGATATCATTTTGCTTCTTGGTCTGATAATTCTTCTACAAATCCTACAAGAACAGATTCTTCTGTCACTGCAAATATTACAACCACTGCAAGTTTTGTGATTGATACCTATGAGGATCCGATTATTACAAATATTTCTCCAATCTCTAAAATAATCGGAGATTCAGAATTTATGTTAACAGTTCATGGTAGTAATTTTGTTTCTTCTTCTGTAGTTAAATTTAATGGTTCTAATCGTGCTACAACCTTTATTGATTCTACTGAACTTACAGCAATAATTCTTTCGACTGATTTAACCTCTGCTGGAACATTTGATATCATGGTTAATAATGGAGAGCCTGGAAATGGGATATCTAATCAATATATATTTACAGTGACCGATAATTCAATTCTTTCGATAATTTCTATTGCTCCATCTTCTCTTGATGCAGGCGGGGCTAGTTTTGTTTTAACAGTGAATGGAACAAAATTTGTTTCAGGATCAGTTGTAAAATGGAATGGTGTAGTTAAAGAAACGACATTTATTAATTCAAGCCAACTTACAGCAATTATTTCTTCTTTAGATATCTCTTCTGCTGGGGCAGCTAGCGTAATCGTCACTAATCCTAACCCAGAAGCTGGTGATTCAAATGTAAAAAACTTTACTATAACAACATTTACACCACCAGCCACAAAATTTGTAATTATAGATCCATCAGATGGCATGGTAGGTAATTCTATAACAGTAAGAGTAGAAGCACAGGATGCAAATGGGAATATTGTTTCATCTTATAATAATGACGTCACGCTTTCTGTTTCATCTCTTTCTGGACAAGCGATAGTTTCTAATGGCGGGGTAGTAAATATTTCTAATGGTTTTGGAACTATTGATATAAATGATAACAAAGCAGAAATAGTTGATTTATCACTTATAAATTCAGAATCGACTGACTTAGATTTTTCTTCAACCCAACAAGTAGTTTTTGTTCCCGGATCATTTTCTCAACTCACGCTTAATAGTCCAGATGATATAATTTCTGGGGCAAGAGCAGGATACACAGTTACTGCAAAAGACCAATATGGAAATACAATAACAGCAGTAAATGATATTGGAATTTCTCTTTCTATCCTACCAGGAGACAGTCAAGGTTTATTTTATGATGCTGAAACATCTGGGAACATAATTACATCACTCACAATTTTGGCAGGGTCTTCAGAATCAAACTTCTGGTATCAGGGGGCAAAAGTTGGTAATTATTCGATAACAGTATCTTCCGGATCTATAAGCACAAGTGACTCTATCTCTGTTTCTTCTGGGTCTACTAGTACATTTATTTTAAATGATCCCGGGGATATGACAGTAGGTACTCGCTTAGGTTACATTGTGACACGTAAAGATGCCTTTGGAAATTTAGTATCAAAAGGTTCTGATATTGTTTATTTATATAGTAATTCTAGTAGTGCATCAAAAGCCTTTTACGATCTAGGAGTATCTGGAAACGCAATTACATCCACTACTATTCCGGATGGGGTTTCATCAGCAAGCTTTTGGTATTTTGATGACACTGAAGGAACATGGGACATAACTGCGTCTGATAATTCTACATTTCCAGATGGAGCTACTGGGATTTTAGATTCAATTGATAGTATAAATGTAAGTGTTCTCCCAATAATTGCCACAAAAATTATTTTAATAAAACCAAACGATAGTATAGTAGGAAACCCCACAGCAGTTGTTATAAAAGCCGTAAATGATTCTGGTGCTATCGATACTTTATTTAATGGTGTTGTAACTTTAAATACTTCTGGTTCAGCAATTGGGGGTGGTATTATTACTTTTACATCTGGAGTTGCTATTATAAATATTAATGACAATGTTGCAGAAACTATTAATTTATTCTTATCAAATAATAGTAATGACCAGATAGATATTTCTTCAATACAAAATGTAGTTTTTGTCCCTGACAATACTGCACAATTTATAATAAATGATCCTGGTGATGCATTGGCAGGTGTGCGCTCTGGTTATACAATTACCAGGAAAGATCAATATGGAAATTTAGTAACATCTGGCATAAACACAGTTTATCTTTATACAAATTCTACCGGGAACCTAGGAAGATTTTACAATGAAGGAGTAAACGGGAATATAATTAGTTCAGTAAACATAGGTGATGGGCAATCAAATGCAAGTTTTTGGTACGAAGAAGATGTGGCCGGCCATTGGACAGTTACAGTGTCAGATAAAAATACTTATGGTGCAGAGAATGCCATTATCGCCAATGATCCTATTATTATAAGCCCAAGTTCTGTTCATGATCTTTCTTTAAGTGATCCTGGCAATATGTCTGTCGGGACAAGATTGGGTTATGTTGTAACACGTAAAGATATTTTTGGAAATCTAATTACTACTGGGTTACAAAATATTAACTTAGCAAGTTCTTCTTTAAGTCCAAATTATTCATTTTACGATCAGGTAAGTAGCGGAGAAGCAAAAACTTCTATTGTAATTCCAGAAGGAGAAAGCTCAGCAAACTTTTGGTATTTTGATGATACTGCTGGCATATACACTATAACTGTTAGTAGTCCTAGCGTCATTGATGCAACTGATAGTGTAACTGTAAGTGACATACAAATAGTAGCAACAAAATTTGTTATCAGAGGGATATCAGATGCCCTTGTTGGTAATGATGTAGTAATAACAATTACAGCAGAAGATGATAATGGGAACATAGCTACATTGTTTAATAATGATGTGACATTATTATCTACTGGTAATGCTGCTGGTGGTGGAATAATTCATATTAAAAATGGAGTGGGAACAGTAAAAATTACAGACACTTTAGCTGAGACTATACTTCTGTCTCTTGACGATTCAGCGGCAACTGGATTAAACTATGACTCGACCCATGTCGTTGCGTTTAACTTAATTACAGCTCCAGTAGCATCCTCAGGTGCTACTGCCATTGTAGTTGTTCCAACTTTTGCGATAAATTTTTCAGGCAAAGCATCTCCTGGATCATTGATAAACATATTGGGAATTCCAGAAGGTGGCAATATTAAGCAAGCATTTATTCTTAACCAACAATTGATTTCTTCCAAAAAAGGTTCTTTTAAAGTAGGTCTTAATAATCCAGACACTAAATCTTCTATTTATGTAGTTTCTCTAACAGATAAAAATCATATTTCTAGTCAATATAAAATTTTTACTAATATATCTGACGTTGCAAATCTAAATAATATTATTTTTGCTCCTACGATCAGTTTGTCTCGTTCTTCAGTTAGAAAGGCTGATTTCTTGAGCGTAGATGGTTATTCAACTCCAGGAGCTACAGTTAGTGCACAATTTGATGGAAATATAATTGCTGATGAGACAACCACAGCAACAGCAGATGGATCGTATAAGATCCTTATTTCTACATCAAAATTAGATCTTGGAAGACATACAGTTCGAGTGAGATCAACAATAAATAGCAAACCAAGCGAATATTCCCTTGATCGTTCGTTTATAGTATCAAATCTTTTCCGTCCCATAGCTGATTTAAACAATGATGGAGTCGTTGATATTAGGGATATCAATATATTTGATTCAATTTGGAGATCATCTGATCCGGAAAGTAGAACAAGGATTGATTTTAATTTTGATGGAAAAGTTGATTTACAAGATTTGAGTATTTTTATACAAGCACTTAAGCACTAAAATTAATTTAATGATATAATTAAGATAAATATGAAAAAAATTATTTTTTCTTTTTCTATAGTGTTTATTTACTTTTTCTTTGCAACGTTAGTTAATGCTGCCACCTTGAATCTTTTAAGTGAAAAAGATACTTATAAAATAGGGGATACTTTTGATGTTAATGTAAAGATTGATTCTGAAAATGATAACATAAACGGTGCACAAACAACGATAAAATTTGATAATACAATCTTGGATGTAGTTACAACAGATAAAACTGGATCAATATTTGATTGGTGGCTTAGTGATCCGACGATTGCTTCTAATCAAATTAGTTTTGTGGCTGCCTCTACTTCTGGGTTTACTGGCAAATCTTTGCAAGTCTTGAAAATTAGGTTCAAGGTAAAAGGTGCAGGTGTTGCAGACTTAACTTTAGGTGATTCAGCAATTACTTCTGCTGATGGTAGTGGATCAAATGTCCTTACTACGAGTAATAATGTCAAAATTACATTAGCAGCTTCCGTCGGTCAGTCAAAGCCAACACAGATAAATCGTGTGCCAATTTTTGCAATTGGTACTCCAGTAAAACCTGTAATTTCTGTACCACTTTTCCCTGATCAAACAAAATGGAATAATACTTCGATACCATTTTTTGTTAATTGGAAATTACCAGAGGATGTTTCTGATGTTGCTATATCATTAGACGAATTAGCAACAACTGTACCAACACAATCTGAAGGACAGATTGAATCGAAAGAATTTTCTTCACTCGCTGATGGGGTATATTATCTTCATGCTCGATATAAAAATAATATTGGATGGGGACCAATACAACATTATAAGATAATGAACGACACTACTCCGCCAACAAGATTTTCGATTTTTTTTCAAAACGGGAATCCGACTGATTTTCCTACGCCTACCATAATATTTAAATCTACTGATTCATTGTCAGGGATAATGCGCTATGAAGTTTATGTTGATAGCAATAGCCCTATTGTTGTGAATGATAGCACTTTGGCTTTGCCACTCCAGATTCCAGGTAAGCATAAAATCAAAGTGACTATTTATGATAATGCTGGGAATTCAACAAGTAGTTCTACTGACTATGAAATTATTTCTATAGATACGCCAGTTATTTCATTTACAAATACAAAAGTTTTTACCGGTGAAGGTGGATTTTTTATTTCTGGAACAGCGAATCCGAAATATAAAGTTCGAGTTGTATTAAAAGATCAAAAAGGGAATCCTGTATATACTGAAACAGTATTGCCCAACGATAGAGGTGAATGGAATCTTAACATAAATACAGCATTTAAAAAACAAGCGTACCACTTTGAAGTCGCAACAGTAGACGATAGAGGTGCTGTTAGTACTATTGTAAAATCAGCAGCAATAAAAGTTGAAGATCAGCCGGTTCTTTCGATTGGTAATTTGAACATCAGCCTTTCTTGGTTTTTCATATTGTTTATATTTATAGTTTTAGCAGCGTTTGCATTTGGTATTATTTTTTGGAGGGATAGACAAGAAAAAATTTCACGTCGTGTATTTATTGCTGAACATGATGTTCGAGGTTTAATTATTTCCATGAAAGAAGATTTAGAAAAAATGAAAAGTTATACAAAAGATAATGTTGATTTACAAAAAGATGAGACGTTTTTTTTAAACATGGAGACAGTTTATAACAATTTAAAGCAAAATGTTGATAAAATACAAAAGTACGTAATCAATGACATTGAAGAAATTTCCAAAAAATAAATTTATGTGTTATTATAGAAAAATATGAATTCCGTCTTGATTGTAGAAGACGAAAGAGCGCTAAGTAGCGCACTTTTAGAAATATTTCGTCGAGAAGGTTTTGAAACATCATTTGAACCAAATGGGGTTAATGTTCTTAAACTTGTAAAAGAAAAGCATTTTGATGTTATATTGCTTGATTTAATGATGCCTAGAAAAGGTGGTTTTGAAGTCTTAGAAGAACTTAAAAAAGATCCCGAAACTCGTATGATTCCAGTAATTATATTATCTATTTTATCTGATGATGAAAGTATTAAAAAATCTCTAAAGCTTGGAGCAGCAGATTATTTTGTAAAATCAAATCATCCAATTCTTGAAATTGTAGAAAAAGTCAAAGAGAATCTTTTACTAAAAAAATAATTAAATAACAAAGAAGGTTGATTTGTTATAAGTGATATTTTTTGTTATATTCATTCTATGTCATTAAGTATCGGCACCGCACGAACGCAACACGACATATTGATAACCATAGTCAGAAATCTATTCCTTTCGAATTTACGTTAGAGTTACCGCCGCCGCAGAGGAGAGGAATAGACTTTTGTATTAAATCTACAAAAAATACTAAATCTGGATAAATAACATTAATAGTTGGTGAATCTTATAATATTATATATAATACTCAAATGGAAAAGCCTAAGGTAATATCTATTGGGTTTGAAGGGCCCAATAGATCAGGTAAGGGAACTCAAATAGAATTATTTTCTAATCAATTGGAAAAAATGGATATCCCTTACTTAGTAGTTAGGGGAGATGGTTCTAGGCCAAATCAAGGTGAGCACAAAGGAGACCCTATATCAGAATGGTGGTCTAAAACCATGCCACTTTTAAAAAATCCAGAAAATAAAGATAGTGATTTATGGAATGATAGTTCTGCTAGGCTAGCTCGTGAGCTCGTTGTTTTTAGAGATAGAGTTTTGCCTAACATAGCAGAACAAAACAATAAACCAGTTGCTGTTTTGTTGGTTGATAGAACTTTATTGTCTCGAACTATGGTTCCAAGAAGTCAAGGAGAAACAGATATTCCGAATAATCTTTATCCTAAAGATTCTAAAATAGATGTTGGTAAAATATGTCCTGATCTAATTTTTAATATTATTGTCGACAAAGAGACACTTTTGTCTAGATTAGATGAAAATGATCCTAAATATGAATTTAGAAAGAAACTTATACTTGAGAAGTATAATTGGTATTTAGATGCTCATAAATACATACCTGATGAATTACAAGATCGTATTATTCAAATAGATGGAACTTCAGATCCTAATACAATTAATAATTCAATCATAGATATTATTAATAATAAGTTTCCAGAATTAAAAAAATAAGTATGAAAAATTTTGATCTCCCAATTAAAGTAGAAGCAATTGTTTACTATACAGACGAAAATGGTATAAAAAATTTCTTAGCTGTAAAAAGATCCCCAGAAGATGGAGGTTTCTGGCAACCAGTTACAGGAACATTAGAAGCTATTGACAACATAGAAAATTGTCTCACAAGAGAAATTAATGAAGAAATAGGCTTGGCAAAAGAAGATATAATTTCAATTTCAGATTGTATTTATCACTTCAAGTGGAACAAGAAATCTATTGGAGAAATATATGAATATGTTTTTGCTGTGGAGGTTAAAAGATCATCACAAATAAAATTAAGCGAAGAGCATGTTGAGTATAAATGGGGAACAAAAGATGTGATTAGAGATACTTATGAAATGCCAGATAACAAGATTGCTATAGACAAAATCTAATCTATGAATTTACTTATTATCGGAGTTGGTCATCATGCACGAAGAATATACATACCATGCCTTATAAATGGGGTAGTGGATAATATTTATGGACTAGATTTATTGCAAGAGAAAGAAGTAATAGATAATTATATTAATAAAAATAATTATTCTATTAAGATGTATTATATTGATGAGGATAGTAATTTAAATAAATTAAAAAAAGATTCTTTGAAAATAATTGATAGTATTGTTGAAGATAATGATATCGATTGTGTAATAATATCAACCGATCCATTAACCCACTATAAATATGCTAAATGGGCTCTAGAGAAAGGGTTCCATATTTTAATGGATAAACCAACAACCTCAGAAAGAAATGTTTCTTCTAATTTAAGACAGGCAAAGAAGTTGATTTTTGATTACAATAAACTCGCAAAGATTTACATAAAAGCTAAAAAGAAAAAACATATTGTATTTTCTCTGATGTCTCAGAGAAGATATCATCCTTTGTATAAAATAATGAGAGAGAAAGTTGTAGAAGTTTTTAGTGAAACAAATTGTCCTATTACTTCAATACAAACATCTCATTCAGACGGACAATGGAGAACTCCAAATGAGATTATAGATTTAGAATATCATGGATATAATTTAGGATATGGTAAATGTTCACATTCAGGATATCATAGTATGGATATAATAAATTGGCTTATTTCTTCTACTGAGAGTGTATCAAAAAAGATAACAGGAGTAGAAGTTTTTACTTCTTTTTTAAGACCTTCTGATTTTTTACATCAAATTAATTATTCTGATTATAGTAAAATATTCCCTGATTTTAATAAAATTAATAAATATTCAGACAAAGATTTTTTAAATAGAACAAGGAAGTTTGGAGAAATAGATGCATTTTCAAATATTACTTTCATGAGTGGTAAGGATGTCCAAACATTAGCCAGTATGAATCTTATCCATAATGGTTTCTCTCAAAGAGGGTGGCTTTCTTCTTTAGATAAAGATTTGTACAAAGGAAATGGCAGAGTGAGACAAGAACAATATATTATTGAACAAGGTCCGTTTCAATCAATATCCTTAATCACATATCAATCGCAAGAGATTTGCGAGAAAGCAGAGGATCTTTTTTCTATGGGGAAAGAATTCCATATAGAATTACATGTATTTAGAAATTCAAATTTATTTAGTAATTGGAAAACACATGAGACTTTCAATATGCGGGACTATTCTGAAATGAAGTTATCTGGTAAATCAAGAGGTCATCAAGAAGATGCAAGGCATTCAGGAGTTATGGATTTTATTGATGCAATAAAAAATAATAAAGATACCATCTCAGACTTTTTAGACCATAAGAGGGGAACTGTTTTATTGTCTGCAATATATCAATCAGCTATTAAAAGAATTTCGTCAAAAAATGCTCTTGTTAAAATAGATTTTTAAATTTATTCATTGAAAAATATCCTTATCTATGATACATTTGGAAAATGTTAAGCATAGGAATTGTTGGCTTGCCAAACGTGGGGAAATCCACACTTTTTAATGCACTTACAAAGAAAAGTGTGCCAGCAGAAAATTATCCATTTTGTACCATAGATCCTTCTATAGGGATTGTTCCTGTGCCAGATGAGCGCGTAGATTTACTTTCTAAATTTTCTAAGTCAGCCAAAACTATTCCTGCGGTGATAGAGTTTGTTGATATCGCAGGTCTTGTGGCAGGGGCATCAAAGGGTGAAGGACTTGGTAATAAATTTTTAACGAATATTCGTGAAGTGGATGCCATTGCTCATGTAGTTCGAACATTTGTAGATAATTCTGTGATTCATGTTGCGGGTAGTGTTGACCCGATGCAGGATGTTGGAGTTATAAATTTAGAACTCGTTTTAGCAGATATGGAAAGTGTTTCAAAAAGAATTACAAATTTAATAAAAGATGTAAAAAAAGGAGACAAGGAAGCGATTTGGGAAGAAAGTATTTTGAAGAAAATAGAAAAGACCCTCGAAGAAGGGAAAATGGCAGCTGAAGCAAATTTACACGAAGAAGAAAAATTTAAAATTAAATCATTGAATTTACTTACCTTAAAGCCAATGCTTTATGTTTTAAACACTTCAGAAGCAAGTGAGAATGTAGACGTAAAATTGTCAGGGTTATCAGTAAAAATAGATCCTGTTTTTGAGCAGGGTTTTGATGATTTGATTAAAAAGAGTTACGAACTTTTAGGACTTGAAACTTTTTTAACTACAGGAGAGGATGAAACGCGTGCTTGGACGATAAAAATTGGTTCTTCGGCGCCAGTTGCTGGAATGGCAATACATACTGATTTTCGAGATAAATT
>CAIVNB010000083.1 GCA_903907175.1 uncultured bacterium | reverse complement strand
TTTTTAAGGTTATCACAAATTTTATTAATTTGTAATGTGTCGGAGGTGGGGATCGAACCCACGACCCCAGGCTTATGAGTCCTGTGCTCTACCAACTGAGCTACCCCGACAAAAAGCAAACTGCTTTGCTTTTTGTCGATGGCGTTACCACCGAGTAAAGCATGACGGCGCTGCGAAACTTGTCGAGCCGCCGTTATAGCAACTTTGCCTACCTTCGACAGAGACATTTTGGCATGTCACTTGCCGAATTGTTGCGGGGTCACGAATCGAACGTGAGTCTTAAGGTTATGAGCCTTACGAGATACCTCTTCTCTACCCCGCTATATATTTTTTACTTAACAAAATAGAGATTAGGTGCTTAGGCTCATAACCAGGTTATTCGCACTATTAGTCCTTTCGGAGATACCTACCCTCTCTACCCCGCTATCTTTTACTCAATAAAATAATGCCCCTATAGGCATTTTTTTATTCTACCTTAAATCATTAAAAAAGTAAATTAAATATAACCAAATTCTCTAAAGATTTGTTCATATAAGGCAATTATCCTTTTTGCCTCATGCTGAGAAAGTTCAAATTGTTGTCCTTCATGAGCTATTCTATTTCTCACAAGATGAACCTCCCAGGCTGTGCTTAAACTACGAAAATTATCTCTATCAGCTCCTTTTAATTTTTCACCCAAGTTATCTCCCTTGAAACCAAGTTGATTCATTAATCCTTCGAGCATTGAATCAGCTTCAATAATTGCAAGCTTCCAGTCACCAGGATTTTCAGAAAAAAGATACTGCAAAACAACATTCCACCTTGCGTTAGAAGAAACACCTCCTCCTCTTTCCCAACTTTTCTTTTCCTGCTCTTTGTGTTTGTGAGCAAATTCTTCTATCTCATGATGTAAATATTCGTGTTCTCTTTTTCTAATTTCAAGTAATCTTACAAAAGAATATGTAATTATAAAAATAAAAAATATTGATAAAACAGTGAGAGTAATTAAAAAACCAGTTCCTAAATAAGGAATATGATAAGAAGGATTAAAAAGGGTAGAGAAAAATTCGTAAATCTTATAAAAGACATAATCTAGATTAACATAAGTTGGTTGAGGTATTGAATTTGGATTCATAGGTTCTCCATTTAATAATAGTACACTTATCTTATTTCTTCAAACTTTTTACCTATATCAAAAAGGTCTTTTTCGTGAAAATGATTAGCCATGAACTGTATTGATAATGGCAGCTTTTTCCCCGTCATGCCAGAAGGTAATGCAATAGCCGTAATCCCGGCGATGTTTGCTGGAGCAGAAAAAATATCACATAAATACATAGCAACAGGATCATTCATTTTTTCTCCTAATTTAAATGCTGGCGTTGGAGTAGTAGGAGTTAAAACAAAATCAACTTCTTTAAAGATATTTTCAAATTCCCGTTCAATTGCATGACGTACCCTCCAAGCGCGTTTGTAATAAGCATCATAATACCCGTGCGAAAGAACATAAGTTCCAATCATAATTCTGCGCCTTGCTTCTGCCCCAAAACCAGCTGATCTTGTTTTTTTATATTCATCATTTACGCTCTCTCCATCTTTTCTTGGTCCATACCTAACACCATCAAATCTAGATAAATTTGTAGAAACTTCAGCTGGCATAATAATATAATAAACCGCTAAAGAGTATTGGGAATAAGGCAATTTTATATCAACAATTTTATATCCAGCATTTTTTAATTTTTCTACTGATTCTTTAAAATTATCCATCACCTCCTTATCTACCCCTTCCTCAAATAAATGCCAAGGAATTCCTATTATTTTACCCTCTCGGGACGGAATTAAGACAGACTCAATAGAAGTTGCGTCCATCTCATCTTCCCCTTTTATTGCATCAAATAAAATTTCTGCATCTCTTACTGTTTTTCCAAATGGAGCTATTTGATCAAGTGAATTTCCCATAGCAATGGTCCCACTTCTTGAAACCATCCCGTAAGTTGGTTTTAGCCCAACTAAGCCACAAAATGATGCTGGTTGCCTAACTGACCCACATGTCTCCGTGCCAAGAGCAACAAGAGCCATAAGAGATGCTACAGCAACCGCAGATCCACCAGAAGACCCTCCGGGGACCCTTTCTGTGTCATGAGGATTACGAGTCACTCCGTAAGCACTCGTCTGAGTAGAAGAACCCATAGCAAATTCATCCATATTTGTTCTTCCTATAAATACCGCTCCTTCTTCTTTCAACTTTTTAATAACAAATGCATCATAACTTGCAGTATAATTCTCTAATATTTTCGAAGCAGCCCCACATTTCTTGCCTTTTATTAAAATATTATCTTTTATGGCGATTGGAATTCCTGTCATTTTTGTTTGCTTTCCATTTTTTATCATCTCATCTGCTTTTTTTGCTTGGTCCAATGCATCACTAAAAACTTCTAAGTAAGCATTCAGTTCTTTGTTTTTTTCTTCAATATTTTTCAAATAAGCACGAGCCAAGTCAACGGATGTGTATTCTCCATTTTTCATTGCCTCGCTCGCTTTTTCAATTGTTAAATTTTTTAAATCAATCACGTTTTTACATTATCTTTTTTACCTTCACAAATCCATCCTGTGATTCTGGAAATTGCTCTTTTATTAAATCTCCCGAAAAGTCTCTCTCTTCAATTTTGTCCTCGCGCCAGATATTTCTGTGCTCGTATTCTGGTTTTATTTCTTCAATATTCACCTCCTGAATTTGCTTTACATAACTCAAAATACCTTCCATGTCGGAAAGTAAATTTTTCTTTTCGTCTAGGGAAAGCTCTATTTTTGCCAACTCAGCCAATTTTTCTACATCCTTGATTTCCATAATAAAAGTATACCCCAACACTAATTTAATTCAAAATTAGTCTACTGGTACAGCAAAATAAACCTGCCTGCCGTCCGGCAGGCAGGGAAAAAATTAAAATCCTATCTTTATATAAAAAATCTATTTATTGAGTAGTGCTCTTACTCTCTCTTCAACTGGGGGGTGAGTTAAAAATAAATTTGAAACTTTTTTACCTGCTCCACCAAAAGGGTTCGCAATAAACATATGAGCGGTAGCTTTATTTGCATGCAACATTGACTGAGAACTTTTAGAAATCTTCTCCAGCGCCGAAGCAAGTCCTTCTGGATAACGAGTAAGAAGTGCTCCTGAAGCATCAGCTAGAAATTCACGTTTGCGAGAAATGGCGAGTTGAATAAGCATTGCAATGATTGGTGCCAAAATTGAAAGCACAATGCCAATAATCATCATTATTCCATTATTGTTATTGTCATCTCTACTTCGTCCTATGCCAAAAAAAGTAGAACGCAAAAACATATCAGTAATTATCGAAATAAAACCAACAAGTACCACTACAACTGTCGAAAGTAGAATATCTCTATTCCCTATGTGAGAAAGTTCATGAGCAATCACTCCCTCAAGTTCGGTTTTATCTAAAATCTGAAGAAGCCCGGTTGTCACAGCAACAACAGCGTGATTTTTATCCCTTCCTGTTGCAAATGCATTTGGAGATGGATCGTCGATAATACAAAGTTTTGGCATTGGTAACCCTGCAGTAATTGCTAGATTTTCAACTGTATGCCAAAGTTCCCTGTTGTCCTCTTCTTTTATCTCTTTTGCGTGATTCAATTTTAAAGCTATTTTATCGGAATACCAATAACTAGTAATATTCATTACTACAGAAAAAATGACGAAAAAATATAAAATACTGGGACTTTTATAATATTGTGAAAAGAAAAATCCAATACCAATAATAATAATAAAAAATACACTCATTAAAAGCCAAGTCTTAGAAACATTTTTTGATTGTTGTGTATAAAGTGTTGCCATATATTTAATCTATACTAAAAATTAAGAATTTACCAGCTTCCGCCACCACCTCCACCACCACCGCCGCCGGAAAACCCTCCACCGCCGGAACCTGTTCCACCCGCCATTGCATTATTTGAAAAAGCTTGAGAAAAACCAGACATATGTGATACAAAATCCATCGCAATAAATGATCCTGCCAAATTACTGTGATACCAACCCGGCGCCGGAATATAAATTCCTGCAAATTGTTGGGCCCATTTTTTCTCTACTCCTAATGCTATGGCATATGGTAAAAATTGCATAAATTGTTCAGGCTTTTTTTCTGGTGCATTGTGAAAATCTAATCTGTCTTTTTCAGTAACTGAAAGAAATTCTTTAAAACCAAGAATATGATCTTTTGTTTCTGCCCCAAGTTTTGTTTTCTTCCCCATCATCATCCCAAAGATAAAAATTATTAATCCTGAAATTATTATGGAAAGAACTCCCAGTCCTCCCAAAACACCGCCAAATAATCTAACTGCCCCAAATAATAAAATCGGAATAATTACAACATAATAAGTCTTTGCTTTCAGTGGATTTTTCACATAAAAACCCTTGTCGGTCATATCTTGATATACGTCTTTCATCATATTTTTAACTTGCATGGCAAAAATCCTATCTCTCTTGAACTCGGAAAAATTCTTTGTTTTTCCTACGGATAAATTATTATCAAAAAATAAATTTAATATCGCTTTTTCGGTACTTTCAAGACCGACTGTGTCTGTCTTCAACAATTCGAGCGAATAATCAGTACTGCCTAAAATCCATTGTTTTTCCAATCTGGTTATTTTAATAAAGCCTTGTTCTGCTAAGTAAATCAGACCGGCAGTAATATCTCTACCATCTACCTTCCCATCTACTAAAGATCCAGTCAGGGTTGGTTTCATATTCTCCGGTGGTTCATACTCTGCAATAATAGTTGAAAGTCCCTTTGGATCCTTGCCATATTTTCGCCAAACTAAAAACATAATAATAAAAACAAGTATCGGTAATAAAAGAATAATATTATCTTGAATAGTAGAAATAATATTTTCTAGTTTAGTTGGTTGATAGACTGCCCCTTTTGGAAAACCAACTGCTAAAGTCATACCCTCGCCTGAGTTCAGAATTCTCGTGGAACTTGCGTTGACTACATTCCCCACTATGCTTGTTTCACATTTTTCTTGCGAACCCAAAACACCCAAATAACAACTAGACTGTATCACTTTAGTATTTTGTGGTAATTCGACGCTCGCACTTGTATTTTCTATAGAAACTATCCAGCCATTTCCTGTAATATTCCAATATAGTTCATCATAATTATCAAAATATCCAATAGCTCCAATTATTTTATAAACTATCGAATATGTATGCTCGCCGTTTATAGTAATATAACCATCACCAATTTTAATATTTTCATTTGAGCCGCTAAGGTTAGTAGTATATTTTTCACTATTGCCATCTCTTACTACACTTTGTATTTCTAACTTAATCGATTTATTTCCAAGGTTTGTATTATATTTCACTGGAATATCTCTATATATTCCATGTCTTTCCATTCCTCCAAAATCATATTTAATAGTTTCAGTAACCAAAATCGATGCATCTTGATTTACTTTTATTTGTACATCAAAATTATCTATTTTTTCTTCTGCAAAAACTGAAGTTGTTGAAAATAAAAAAACAAAAAAAATACCTAAAACAAAAAACAATTTTGTAATATTTTTTAATCTACTTATATAAGTATCCATTTTATTCAATAATTATTGGAATTAAAATACTTTTATTATATTGCCTAAGATCAGACGGATTATCATTTTTAATTTCAAAATACACAGAACCTTTGGGAATGCCAGTGAAATCAATGTTGCCCTCAAAAGGAAGCGGATCCCCGGTCATCCAGTCTGATTTTGTTACTCCATAGCTTGATTTTAAAACTTCTTTTTTAGGGTTTAGAATTCTTATTCCTAAACTTCCCTCGTTAAAATATCCACCTTTTATTATCCCCCTAAAAGAGACAATCCCTCCATGCACTTTGGTGTTAGGCCAAATAGAAAAAGAAATTAAATCCTCTTTATTCCCTAAAATATTTTCTTTAGGAATAGGCAACATTCTTGTATCTACGATTGGTTTTTCTACTTGAGCTGATTTTTGAAAAATACCAAAATATTCCTTCTCATTTCGGAGCATTATTTTTATAGCAACTACCATTAAAATAATAAGGACAAGCAATAAAATACTATTCAATTTTAAACCAAAAAATTTATCTTGCATAACTTATTTACTCTTGATTTTGTTTTTTACATTCATCTATCATCTTTTCTAAATCGATTCCATTTGTCTTTAATACTCTAAGTAAGGCTGTTTCTTTTGCTAAATTATCAGCAAGGCTTACTGGATTTAATGTAAATTTGTAAAGTAATCCTCTTATATGAGCTTGCTTATTGTGACTATCAATCTTTTCAAATTCTATTGGTTCAACTCTTTTTCCATTCATATCCATCAACGCCTGTCCTTCTGCATCTAGTAATTGAACTACCCCACTATCCTTATATTTTTCATTAAAAACAGTCTCCATATCATTAGAGTCAAGAACAAAATTCCCGTGAATTTCCCTAACTTTTTTTAATAAATCAGAATATTTATCAGAATTCTCTTCTACTTTAGAATTATTTTGTATTTTAAATCTTTCCATAAAATTATCTATTTAGAATTTTACTTCTACTGGATTCTGCGCAGCATCATTATCAGCAAGATCAAAGAATTCCATTTTGGTGAAATTAAACATACCGGCAATAACATTTGAAGGGAAACTTTCTGCCTTGATGTTCAAATCACGAACATTACCATTATAAAACCTACGAGCTGCTTGAATTTTATTTTCTGTATCTGAAAGTTCGTTTTGCAATGCTAAGAAGTTCTGATTTGCCTTAAGTTCAGGATATGCCTCTGCAATAGCGAAAACTGACTTTAAAGCACCAGTTAACATATTTTCTGCTTGTGCATGCTCTCCGGTTGGACCTTGTGCTCCCATTGCCATGCTTCGTGCCTTTGTAACATTTTCAAATGCACTTGATTCGTGAGACGCATAACCCTTCACTGTGTTTACAAGATTTGGAATAAGATCGTAACGACGCTTTAGCTGAACTTCAATATCAGCCCAAGCTTCTTTGGCTCTATTTCTTAGAGAAACAAAACCATTAAAAGCAAAAACAACCCATAAAACTATCACTACTATAACCCCTAAAATTATCCAAATTAATGTCATATTTTTTATAAATTTCAGCCTAAGGCTGATCCGCCTTTGGCGGAAATAAGCTAATAATCACACTATCAATAGTACTACTATTCTACTAAAAATCAAGAATCCCAGATAATATATCTGGGATTCTTTTATTTATTATTTTAATTATTTATTATCCCCCTTTATCATCCTTATTGCTTCATTTACTGTAGTCATAAATTGAGCTGGGAAAATAATGGTGGAATTTTTTTCTACGCTTATTTCTGCCATGGTCTGCAAGGTACGAAGCTGCAATGCTACTGGATGCTTAGAAATCAAATCTGCAGCTTCACCAAGTTTTTGAGCTGCTTGAAATTCTCCTTCAGCTGCAACTATCTTTGCTCTTCTCTCTCTTTCTGCCTCAGCTTCTTTCGCCATAGCTCTTTGCATATTATCAGGCAAAGTTATATCTTTAATTTCAACGGCTGTCACTTCTGCTCCCCATGGTTCAGTATGAGAATCAATCACATTTTTAATTTGTGTATTTATATCAACGGTTTGAGAAAGTAACTGATCTAGCATAAATTGTCCAACAACATTTCTGACTGTTGTCTGACTAATTTGATTTACAGCATTGAAAACATCTTCAATTGCAATAACTGATTTTTCTGGATCTACAACATGATAATACGCCACCGCCGCAATATCTATCGAAACGTTATCTTTTGTAATAATTTTTTGAGAAGGAATAGCCATAGTTACGGTACGCATCGTGACTTTGCTCATACGTTCAAAAATAGGAACAACATAAATAAGTCCGGGTCCTCGTACCCCAGTACATTTCCCTAAGAAAAATATAACACCTCTTTCATATTGCTTTACAACCCTAAGCCCAGAAACAATTAGCACAAACACTGCTAGAATTATATATAACATATGTTTTAAAATTCCAGTCTAAGACTGATTCGCTCTTGGCGAAAATTAATAATAAAAAAACAAAATTATTTTTTCTTTTTATTTTCTTTATTTTTTGCCTGTACTTCTTCTACCCAAACAAGCAAGGGAGAAGCAAGGAATATAGATGAATATGTTCCAAAGAACATTCCTGCTGTAAGCATTAATGCGAAATATTTTGTAGAAGCTGGGCCAAAGAAAAATAGAGACAACAACACCAAGATAACGGTGAGCGAAGTACAAATTGATCTTACATATGATTGCTCTAAACTTTTCCCAACAACTTCACTAAAATTAATTTTAGAATGTGCTATTTGATTTCTTATATTTTCTCTTATTCGATCAAAAATAACGATAGTATCAGAAACTGACAATCCCAAAATAGTTAGTGCTGCCACTACAAAAAGTGTATCTATCTCAACACCAAAGAAATGAGAAAGCATAGTATAAAGACCGATAGGGATTATCACATCATGTAATAGTGAAACAATAGCAATAATTCCATATCTCCAAGAAGAAACAGGTTTTGAAACTTTACGGAATGCAAAAGCGATAAAAATTATTATTGCTAAAGAAACAAGTATTATTGCAATAATTGCTTTTCTGGTAAGTTCTTGCCCGACAGATGGGCCAATTGAATTAAAGCTTACTTCATCAAGAGCGTTCTTCCCGTCACTTGAAAGTGTCTTCAACAATAAAGTATGCTCTACATCACTCAAATCACGAGATTTTACAATATAATCTTTGTCTCCTGCTGGCTGAAGAAGAACAGACCCAAGATTCAATGCCTGCAACGATGTATTTAAATCTGACTGTACGGGCCTTGCATCTTTGTATGAAACTTCAGTTAATGCTCCACCCTTAAAATCAATCCCTACTTTTAGCCCAAAAATAGAAAGTGCAAGAACCGAAAGAACAACCAATCCTATTGATATGCTGATAAATATTTTTTTGTATTTTATTACGAACATTTTTTTATTTTAAAATTATTTACTTAATCCACTTGAAAACAAAAATCTTGCAACTTTTCCTTCACCAATAAACTCAATCGCGTAAAGAAAGATTCTAGTAATAGTGATAGCAGACAACATTGAAACCAATACTCCCATACCAAGAGTAAGTGCAAATCCCTTGATTAATGATGTTCCAAACCAGAAAAGGATAATAGCCGTGATGATACTTGAAGTATTTGAATCTCGAATTGAAAACCAAGCTCTGGAGAAACCAGCTGAAACAGAATCTGCAATAGTTCGGCCAGAACGTAATTCTTCTTTTACTCGCTCAAAGATAAGAACGTTAGCATCAACAGCTACTCCTATCGAAATGATGAACCCAGCGATACCTGCAGCGGTTAAAGTGACAGGAAGTAATTTAAATAAAGTAAGTATTATTGTTACATATATTAAAAGAGATAGGACTGCTATAAGTCCTGGCAAACGATACCAAAGTAATAAAAATAATGCTACAAATAAAAACCCAATAATTGCAGCTTTTAATCCAGCAAATAAAGCATTATCACCTAAAATTGCACCAATGGTTTGTTTAGAGAGAAGAGTTATAGGGACAGGAAGAGCACCAGAATTTAATCTCCCTACTAATTGTTTTGCTTCTACTGGGGTAAAGTTCCCAGAAATTTGAGCAGTACCACCAGTTATTTCTTCACGAACAACAGGAGTAGAAATAGGAGCCCCGTCCAAATATATGGCAACAATCTTACCAACATTATCTTTTGTTATTTGGGCAAAAAGTTTTGTCCCTGTATCATCAAACTGCAAACCAACTTTCGGTTCACGAGTATTTTGATCAAACTCTAACGTTGCCTTTTTTAAATACCTACCTGTTAACTCTGTTGATACATATTGTGGTGATAAATCTGCAGTAGCTTTTCCGTCTTTGCCAACTGTTAATTTTTGTGGAGTATCTTTGGGTGCCTCAATCTTAAATTCAAGTAATGGCGTCTGCCCAATCATTTCTGTTGCTTTCTCTACATCTGTAACTCCAGGAAGATCTACGATGAGCTTTTCATCATTGTTTCCAGAAATAAAACCACCATTTTGTACTTGAACTACTGGTTCAGACACTCCAAATAGATTAACTCTTCGTTCAATGACATCTCGAAGTGCGTTCATTGAGTCAGAAACTTGTCCAGTTGGGACTTGGGATATATCAGCCTTGTAAATCAAATGACTTCCCCCAGAAAGATCAAGCCCTAAACGGAAAGGGTGATTCTTGAAAAAAGAGCTTGCTTTGTCAAAATTCTTGTTTAATTTAGGTTCAGACTTAAAAACAAAAAAAGCAAGCCCGACGCCTAATAAGATTATTATTAAAGCTATTATTCTTTTCTTCCACATAAATATAGTTCTATTCTATACATTTAATAAAAAAATGCAAATTAAATGCTTAGCGTAATTGCCAGTCTGTATGAACACTTATTTTAGAATTTATCTTAGCCATTATTTCATTTACCTCATTATCAGTAAGGGTTCTGTCATATGATTGGAAAACAAGTCGAAACGCATAAGAAATTTTTCCATTTTTTGTAAATGAATCAAAAATATATGGCTCTCTAATTAAAAGCTCTGTCCCATTTTCTATAAGTATCTTTTTTAATTCATCAGGACTATCCCCATCTGTCCCGCCTGCTCCCTCTTGAGGGCGGGCAGGCATCCACACTGCTACATCTCGAGAAATAAACGGATAAATTGACCAAGGCATAAAACGCCTAGTTGAAAGTTGAAAGTTGAAAGTTGAAAGTAATTCACCAAGAGACCTTGCTTCTGATTTGTTATTTTTTATAAACTCATCTAGTTTCATTTCTTTTATTTCTTTCTTCTGATTATGCGCAACGTGTATTTCTTCCTTGTCTTTCAAAAACACCGTTCCAATTTCAAATATTTTTATCTCACTCAAGCCTAAAAAAGGCGCATTCAATTGATTTAATTTCAAACTCTCTTTTAATCCATCGGTCAAATTATTTCTTAAGAATTTTTTATCAGAAGCAGAAGCGAGAACTTCCACTTCCCCCTTGTTGCGAAATGCATAAGTCATTACTTCGCTATATCCATCATTCAGTAATTTATTTCTCGCCCAAAGCATTTTCGAAAAAGTCTCATTAATTTTTGTTTCAAGTTTTATCTCAGGCATTTTTTCTTCAAGTCTGTCATAGCCTAAAACTCTAATTACTTCTTCTGTAAAATCATGCGGTCCCGTTAAATCAATTCTTAAATATGGAATTCTGATCACAAATATTCCATCTTTTTCCACATATCTAAAATTTAATTTCTGCCATACACTTTCTATTTCTTTTTTTGAAAAATTAGAACCAAGGCGTTTGTTAATATAATCAATGGATACATTAACTTCTTTTTCTTCAACTTTTTGAAGATAGATATCTACTACATCCTCTGTTTCTCCTTGTGCTACTTCAAGTATTAAATCAGTAATACTATTCATGGCCTTTTCGCAGAGTTCTGGAGATAATTCATTTTCATATCTTTTTACCGCATCTGTTAAAATATTTATTTTTTTTGCTGTTTTTCTTGTTGTTGTGGAATTAAAATTAGCCACCTCTATCACAATGTTCTTTGTAGATAAATCAACTTCAGCTTTTGTCCCACCTTTTATTCCCGCTATTGCAAGAGAATCACGCTCGTCCGCAATTACTAAAATAGACTCATCAAGATTTATATCTTTTTTATCAAGAGTGGTTAACTTTTCGCCTGTTTTTCCATTTCTTACTATTATTTTCTCGCTGGCTAATTTATCTAAATCAAAACAATGTATAGGTTGCCCTAGATCAAACATCACAAAATTTGCAGAATCTACAATGTTATTTATAGACTTTTGGCCTATCGCATTTAGTTTTTCCTTTAACCATAAAGGACTTTCCTCGACTTTAACGCCTCTCACTATGCGTCCCATATAACGAAGACATTTTTCATCTTGTATTTCTATTTTTAAATTCGTTGGCTTTGGTTTAAAAATTCCAATCTTTTTTTCTTTTAGTTTTAAATCAAAAATGGCAGAAACTTCTTTTGCAATCCCCCAATGTGAAAGACAGTCATGAGCTCTGTCTGGAAGAATTTTGATATCAAAAATTGTGTCATTGCCAACCTTTTCCACTTCTTCTACTTCAAAGGAATGAAAAATAATCCCCTCAGAAATTTTTTCTGGGTCAGGTAATTCTTCTTCAAAATAATTTTGTAACCAATTGTAAGATATTTTCATTTTAAAATTGATTAAACCTTAAATCACCTTGATAAGCTGGACGGATATCTGGCATAACATATTTTATTACCATTAATCTCTCAAGCCCTGGTCCAAAAGCAAAACCTTGATATTTAGTAGAATCAATTCCGCAGTTTTCTAGTACTTTTGGATGCACCATTCCTGCCCCTCCCATTTCAATCAATTTATCTTTATAGGTTAAATCAAATTCAATTGCAGGCTCAACGAATGGAAAAAAGCTTGGACGGAAACGAAGATTGGTATCTCTCCCTAATATTTTTTTGTAAAAATGAGACAAAACTCCTTTTAAATTTGCCATTGAAATATTTTCCCCAATCATGAGCCCTTCAATTTGATAAAATTGCATTTCGTGGGTTGCATCAGTCGCTTCATTACGAAAACATTTGCCAACTGAAATAACCGCAAATGGAGGCTTCAAGCCACTCTTTGCAAAATTTTCCATATATCTAATTTGTACATTGGAGGTATGCGTCCTCAAGACTTCCCCTTCTTTTCCTTTTATGTAAAAAGTATCTTGCATGTCGCGAGCGGTATGGTCTTTCGGCATATTAAGTGCATCAAAATTATGCCAGACATCTTCAATTTCTGGACCTACTGCAACTTCAAAACCCAAATCAGTAAAAACCTTTATGGCTTCATTTATTACCATAGAAAGCGGATGTTCTTTCCCCGCGACAGCGGATAAGCCTTTTTGTATTTCTTTTTCCATAATTTTTACATTCCCCTTAATCCTAAACGACAAATATGTTCCCCCATGCATTCTAAGGAAAACTCATTACCAAGCTGATCACTTAAATAAATTTGGCCATCTTTCCCAGAATTACGAGCTTTTTCATAATATGCCCTAAATTCCTCTCTTCTTCCTTCGCCTTTTAAATATTTTACAAAATCTCTAACACGATCATCTGTTTCATCGTAAGAAATATGGATGTTGTGTATAGTTATATCAGACATAAAATTTTTCAGTTAACGATTGTTAACATTTAAATATTAACACAAAGATAGTATAATTAAAATGTGAAAAAAACATATTTGATTTTGATTGTCCTTATAGCTGTGTTTGCTCTTTTAGGTTTTTATTTGGGTTGGTTAGATAATGGACCCCATCTTCTATTCGGCTATTTATAGATTTTCGCTCGCTTACAATATTCGCACTCAGTATTTTTTCCGTAAGAACTGGAATGACACTCTAGATTTACCCATTCTCCATTTTTTATTAAATTATCATAATCACTAATATCTTTTACTAATAAATCAATCTCTTCCTCTGTAATACGAGTAGCATAAAGTGAATTTTTATTTTTAAAATCTTCTTCTAAAAACAAAAGTCTGGACTCTGCGACATTTTTATTTTTTTCATCGCCATTTATTAAATATGAATACATGGCAAGCTGGCGCAAAAGAGAACTCATTCTACATTCTTCTTTTTTTTCAATAACATTTTTTGTTTTTGAAGAACCAGTTTTAAAATCAGTTACTCGAATAACACTTCCTTCTAAATATTCTACTAAATCAATCTTTCCGTAAATGTTTAAATGTGGGAATCTTTTATCTTTATATGAAACAGATTTTTCTGATTTAAAATTTGGAACAATATCTTTATAGTAATTATCTACGAAAGCCTCTATCGCATCATATGCATCTTTTCCAAGCTTTTTAATATCCCCAGAATTATCAACTCCTTCTTTCAAGAGCCTAATTTCAATAACATTTTTTATTTCTTTTTCACTTGGCAATTTCGGAGCTTTTAAAATAAATTCAATCGTTGAATGCACTACACTACCAAGAGCGAGGCTCACCCCTTTAATTTCTGGTAACTGTAAAAAATTTCTAAAATACCATTTCCAAGGACATTCAAAAAAATTATTTAATAAAGTCACTGAAACTTTTCTATCTGTATAATTTTCTCTAACTAACTTTTTTAAATC
>CAIVNB010000082.1 GCA_903907175.1 uncultured bacterium | reverse complement strand
TTCTCCAGTTGGTGCAGTAAGTGTAAATGTTCATGCAGACCAGATTTTCACCATTACTCCGGATGCAGGCTTTGGAGTAGATACTCTTACTGTTGATGGAGTAAAAATAGCTTCTGCTACGACTCATACATTTTCAGGGGTTATTGCTAGCCATACAATCAATGTTACATTCACAGCTGCTCCGGACACGACAGCTCCCGTGATAACTCTTTCAGGGAATAATCCCATGAATGTAATTGTAGGTTCTACATTTACAGATCCAGGCGCAACTGCGACTGACGATAGAGATGGGACTCTTACTTCTTCTATTGTAACAACAGGTACAGTAAATGCTAACGCTGTTGGAACTTATACTCTTACATATAGTGTAAGTGATGTTGCGAAAAATAAAGCGACGTTAACTCGAACAGTGATAGTTAAATATGCTGATACGTACAATATTACTGTGACTTCAGGTGCGCATGGTACTATTAGCCCTGCTACTGGATCTGTAACTTCACAACAAGATCATACATATACTATTACTCCTGATACTAATTATAAAATTTCTTCTTTACTTGTTGATGGTGTTAGTTTGGCTACTACAGGAACATATACATTTACAAATGTTATAGCACCTCATGCTATTGCTGCTACATTTTCTCTAATAGATGCTTTACCACCGATAATCACGCTCAATCATCCAGAATTAAATCCTATGAGCATTAATACTGGTTCAGTATTTGTTGATCCTGGAGCAACAGCTGTCGCTGAGGTGACCGGAGAAACACTGATAGTGAGCGCAACCGGTACAGTTGATACCTCAACTGCTTCAACTGGAAATATAATTACTTATTCTGCAACTGATGCAGCTGGTACTACAGGAACTGCAACTCGAACAGTAAATGTTACAGATATTACGCCTCCAAAAATAACAGATATTGCTGTGCCAGTTATAACTACAACAGGAGCAGCGATAACTTGGACTACCGACGAACCAGCAACTTCACAAGTTTTTTATGGCACTGTATCTGGGACACTTGATCGTACTACTATTCTTGATACATCTAAATCTATTTATCACATGGTCATATTAAATTCTTCAACGAATGATACTTTAGGAATTCCAAATACTCTGACAATAAATACAAAATATTACTTTACTGTAAGTTCGATTGATGCATCGAATAATATTTCCTTACCGCAATCAGAAGAAAGTACTTTTTCTACAATTCCTTCTGTAACAAAAGTTATAACGATAGATAATACTCATACTACAAATAATCCAGCAAATCCTAATGTGTCAATGTTTATTCCTGACACTACTGCGCCAGTGATATCTGATGTTAAGATTTATGATATTTCTGCATTTGAAGCTTCTGTTAGTTTTACAACAGATGAAGATACTTTGACTTTTGCAGAATACGGTAGAACTACTAAATATGATGATAACTCAGCAAACAATGCATGGGGCAAAGAACATATCATTAAAATACGAGGTCTCAAATTTGGTACCGACTATCACGTGAAAATCACAGCAGTGGATAAGGCAGGCAACTCAAGTGCAACTGAAGATAAAGTATTTAAAACAAAATTCTTTAGTGAAAATCCATCGGACTTAACAAAATTAGACAATGTTGAACAATTCCAAAATGAAATTGAGACAACAATAGAATCTATATTACCTGCACTCATTCCTCCGTTTATAGAAAAACCAAAAATTATAGATATTACTGAAAATAGTGCAACAGTAACTTATCGCACAAACATTAAAGCATTTCCAGTGGTTGGTTATATTGAAGACAGTTCATATGACGCAACAAAGAAAAATCCATATCTAATTGAAACTTCAGATACAACAGAAAAATCTTTTGATCACACATTAAAATTACTCAATTTGAGATCAAACACCTTATATCACTTACAAGCAAGAGCATTCTCTCTACCACAAGTAGTTGGTAAATCAGAAGAAGTTACATTCACAACACAAGCATCAAAAATACATGGTTCCATTACTCAGAAAAAGAAAGATTCATTTACAATTGTTTGGACTACCGATGAGCCGACTTCTTCTATTGTGGAATACAAGAATCTAAAATCCGGAGAAGTATCTCGTATAATTGATAACACAAATAAGAGTACCAGCCATTCAATTAAGGTTGAGAATTTAACTCCAGGAACTTCTTATGAAGTAAAAATATCTGGTCTCAATGAAAAGGGCAATGTTTTTGAAGGAGATGCTCCAATTACAGTTACAACTCTCGTTGATGTAACTCCTCCTGCTATCAGTAATTTCAAAGTTGAAAGTTCTTTAGTAACAGGAAGAACAGATAGAGCACAATCGATAATATCTTGGAAAACAGATGAGCCTTCTACTTCCATTGTTTATTTTGAAGAAGGTTCTGGTTCACCTGATAAACCACTTCTAAATAAACAAGAAGATACTACAACTCTTGTCACAAATCACGTTGTTATATTGTCTACACTAAAACCAGGAACAATATATCGTATTCAGATTGCATCAGTGGATGATGCGGGGAATAGAATAAAGACTCCTATTCGTACCATGATTACACCACGTCTAAATGAATCTATCGTGGACGTAATATTTAAAAACTTTGATCAAACCTTCAATTTCTTAAAGAACGTAAAATAGCAATTAATTTGATATTACAAGGTGAAAAACCACTTCAATTGTGGTAGAATAACTTTGTAGCTAGAAATTGTTACATTTTTTATGAAAATTGAAGAGTGGAATTTTGATCCAAAAAATAGAGCATCTTCTCTAATATTTGCATCGACAGCGGTTGTCGTATTTTTGGGAGTATCATCTTTTCTTATTTCAACTCCTTTTTTTGTAAATGCTTCATCTTCTTCCGGAGTGATTGATAATGTTTATAAATATGCAAAGGGGGTAGACCACACAGAAGTAAAAATAAATTTTGGCTTCTTTAGGGGGAGTAATGGTGTTGTTGTAACTGATACTTCTTTGTCTGGTTATGCGTGGGGTGAAAATATAGGATGGGTTAATTTATATCCTGGAGGAGGTGGAGTGTTAAATAACGGAGAAGGAGTTTTGTCAGGGTATGCGGATAGTGAACTCGGTGGTTGGGTCAATTTTAATGGAGTAACGATAAATTCCTCTGGAGATTTTTTGGGATATGCGACAACTGAAAAATTAGGTAAAATAGTTTTTAATTGCGCTACAAATAATTCTTGTGCGGCTGATAATTTTAAAGTTAGTACTGATTGGCGTCCAGCGTCTATTAGAAAGGATGCACCACCAGATCCTATTTACACTACTCCCATAGATACTCCTCCTCCAATATTTACATCTGATTCAACTCCTAAAAAAGAAAATCCTACTCCTATTCCTAAAGACGGGGACGATAAGCCACTCCCAATAGGCGATACCAGCCAGTATCAAAGCGGGGGAGATGTTGTAAAAGAAAACATAACTAAAACTGAAGGTGGTTCGGTAACCACTATTAGATTGTCAGATGGTTCAAACCCAAATCAGAATACTAATACTAATCCGAATGTTAGTACGTCTATTGTAAAAAATATACCAAAAGATAATTTTTTAGATACAAAGATAGTTACTAGTGTTGTTAAGACAACTGAAGATGTTACGGGGTTCATTCAAACAACCACTAAAGAAATTAAAAAAAATGCTGACATGATTTCTAATACGCCAGCTGTTGATATTTCAACCAAAACAGTTACGACAGTAGGTATAGCTGGTGGTGGAACGGCATTAGTTTCTTCACTCACTACCAGCTTACTTTCGTTTTCTGAATTTTTCTTAACATTCTTAAGACTATGGAGTTTGCTTTTATCAGCCCTTGGCTTACGTAAACGTCCAAAACCTTGGGGAGTAGTATACGATAGTGTTACTAAACAGCCCCTGGATCCAGTATACGTAATGCTTCAAGATAAAAATGGAAAAGAAGTTGCCAGTTCTATCACTGACATGGATGGGCGTTTTGGTTTTCTCGTGCCGCCAGGAATTTATCGAATGATTGCAAAAAAAACTAACTATATAGCACCTTCACTTCATCTTCATGGGGAAGAGAGAGATGAGTTGTATGACAATCTTTATTTTGGAGAAGAGATAGAACTTGGGACGGATAAAACTCTTATAAGAAATATTCCTATGGATCCGCAGGGTTTTAATTGGAATGAATTTGAAAAAAGAGATAAAAAATTATTGAAATTCAGTTCACCAAAAACTCGTATATTCGCGAGAATTTCAAATGTGTTATTTTACTTAGGATTTATTCTTACTTTGTTACTTTTGGTTATTAATAAATTTAATTATTTTAACTTAGCCATTATCTTTGTTTATGTGGTCTTATTTATTATAAGAAGAATGAATGTAAAACCAAAATCAAATGGTACTATCATAGAAAAGAGAACAGGTTTTCCATTGTCCTTTGCTATTGTTAGAGTTTTTTCAAAAGGAAGTAAAAAAGAAATTTTTCATCGTGTTGCTGATAAATATGGGAATTACTATTGTTTATTAAAAAAAGGAGAATATTACATTACAATAGAAAAGAAAAATAGCGATGAATCTTATTCCAATGTCTTTACCTCAGATGTATTTTCTATTAAAAAGGGGATATTAAATGAAGACTTTAAAGTATAAATAAAATTTGTTATACTCTAAATATTGTATATTAATAAGTAATTTCCGCTCAAAGCGGATAAGCCTATGGCTAAAAAATAAAAAATGGAACAAGAAAAAAAGAAAGTGAAAATCCTTCTTGTCGACGACGATGAAATGATGAGAATATATTTTCGTGATGTATTTTGGATTCATGGAAGAAGTGACTCTTATGATATAAAGATGGTTTCATCTTTGGATGAAGCAGAAAAAATTATTGAAGACAAAGAAACTAGGCCAGATAGTATTTTTTTGGATGTTTTGATGTCGGCTAAAGGGAATAAGGGGGCTACTCCTGCTTATCAGATAGCCCGTTCTTTGGAGTTTATTAGTAGGATGAAGAAAAATAAAGATTTTTCTAGTATAAATATAATTATTTATTCTGGACAAAAAGAACAATCTTTGAAAGAAGCTGCTTCAAAGCTTGGTATTGATGGATATATAGTAAAAGGAGAGCTTATGCCTAAAGAGATAATCGCGTTTACAGATAAAATTCATGGAACCAATAATTAAACTTGAAAATGTAAGTCTTTGGTATGAGAAAGGTAAACCGATAGAAGTACAAGCTTTAAAAAACATTACCATTGACATAACGAGAGGTGACTATGTTGCCTTCTTTGGTCCGTCTGGATGTGGAAAAACTACGATGCTTTATGCAATTTCCGGTATTGATCGTTTCCAAGAAGGAAAAATTTTTATAAATGAGAGAGATATTTCTATTCTTTCAAATCAAGAGTTAGCAATTTTTAGACAAACCGGTATTGGAATTGTTTTTCAACAATTTAATTTGGTTCCATCTTTAACTGTTTTAAAAAACGTTGCCTTGCCTATGCTTTTTGTTGGTATTTCGTCTGAAAAAGCTGACATAGAGGCTCGTAAATTATTGGCAAGATTAGATTTAACTGAGTATGCGGATCGATATCCATTTGAACTTTCTGGGGGGCAACAACAAAGAGTTGGTATTGCACGAGCTCTTGCCAATGACCCCCCGATAATTATTGCCGATGAGCCATTGGGAAACCTAGACTCAGTTAACGCAAAGAAAGTACTCGAATTTTTGAAAGAATTAAATGAAAAAGATGGGAGAACTATAATAATGGTTACACACGAGGCGTGGAGTCTTAGGGATGTAAAAACAATTTACCACATGAAGGACGGGACTATCACTGAAGTAGAAAAGGTTACGTCTCAAATCTTAGCTGAATCAATCTATGGTCATTTGAGTAAACAGATATCTTCTCTAAAAGAAGAGCAACCAAAAGAAGATGCGAACAAAGATACATCTAGTGGGGGAGAGATTTCTGCGCATTTACTTGCGAATTTCTTACTTCGCGGATATTCTCAAGATGAAATAAGTCGTTTTGAATCTTTTGTAAATCAAAGATTTTCTGACAAGATTGATAAAAAAGAATTTAGTAAATTAGTAAATAAGCCATTTAAAGATGGCGGCGTTGGTCTCTGGAAAAAGAAAACAACGAGGGTGACGGATTATTTAGAAGAAGTGATAAATAAAAGACATAATGTTAGTAAGATATGTGACCTAATAGAAAAAAGTTCAGAAGTCTCAATCTTTGATGAAATTCATGATATTCGTAAATGGCTTATCGAAGGATATACTGGGGAATTATCATCCGCACAAATTACAGCACTTGATCAAGTGATTTCTGATAGAATTCGTAATTATATTTCTAGAGAAAAATTTGTTGAATTATTAGATCTTTCGAACAATAAATTTGGTGTTGGGTTGTCTTTTCGAGCTGCTCAAACACTTTCAGAGAAATTGGAGCTTATACTAGAGGGTATTTTAGTTGATAAGAATGATACAGATAAGGATAATGTCAATAAAAATGATATTAACGAAAGTAATCTAAAAAGGTTATAATATAGGTATTAATGTCTGTTAAGCAATTACAATTTAATGAGCTAATAGTGCTTTCCTTTAGATCTTTTCGGACTAAACCACAAAGAGCTTTTTTGACGATAATGGGTATGTCTATCGGTATTGCAACCGTTTTATTATTGGTTTCTCTTGGTTATGGTTTGCAATACATATTGATTGGTAAATTGATGACTACTGAAGATTCTCTCATAACGATGGAAATTACATATCCTACAGAAAGTAATACTGTAATAAAAAAATCTGTTATAGATAATTTAAAAACATATCCTGATGTTGCTGATGTAAGTCCTGTTGCTGAATTTCCTGGAGAAATTGGCACGAAAGATACTTCAGGGCTTTTGGTTACTACTCGTATTGTTGAACCTTCATATTTTAGACTAGCAGGATTATTGCCAAATGTTGGCACAGTGCTTGGAGAAGATCAAGGGGTAGTTGTTTCTAGTCAGACATTAGTTGCATTAGGACTTCCTCCAGATCAGACACTGTTGAACAACGTATTTAATTTGAAAGTTTTCTTCCAAGCCGAAGACTTAAGTTTAGC
>CAIVNB010000081.1 GCA_903907175.1 uncultured bacterium | reverse complement strand
GAAATACAAATCACATTTCGAGATTCTATTTTTGGAATTAGTAGAAAAATATTAATTACTAAAACTTCTAATTGTGCTACTTGTGGAGGGAAAGGAGCAAAGGTAGGGACAAAAATGGAAAAATGTAAAACTTGTAATGGTCAAGGAAAAGTTCACGAAGCAAAAAGAACTATTTTGGGAACAATTTCTTCTACGAAACTTTGCGAAGTATGTTTTGGTTCTGGTGAAGTTCCAAAAGAAGTATGTGAAAAATGTCGTGGTGCTGGGGTCTTACGTCAAGAAGAAGAGATTGCACTTGATATTCCAGCTGGAATTCGTGATGGTGAAATGATTCGGATGTCTTCTATGGGTGAGGCAGTTTCAAAAGGCACACCTGGAGATTTGTATATAAAAATAAATGTATCATCTCATCCGGTATTTAAACGTGAAGGACATGATTTGGTGATGAATTTAAATATAAAACTTTCAGATGCACTTTTGGGAACAGAATATCCCATTGAAACATTAGATGGGAATATTAGGGTTAAAATTCCTGAAGGGGTCTCTATAAATGAAATCTTACGCGTGAAAGGTAAGGGTGTTCCTTCGTCAAAAGTAAAACGTGGAGATTTATTGATTAAATTAAATATAAAACTACCAAACAAACTTTCTCGCAAATCTCGTGAACTCATAGAACAATTAAAAAAAGAAGGAATATAATTTATTTATGATTCCTGAAAAAATTATTTATATTGCAGTACTGCTGAATTTTATTGGGCACGTTTTGTATGCAAGGAGTATCGTCAAACAACACGCAAAGCCAAATTTAGTTTCCTGGTTTATTTGGATGGTTGCACCATTTTTAGGTGTATATTTTGAAATTAAAGCGGGAGCAGGACTTTCGGTTTTGCCTATATTTGTAGCAGGGTTAGGTTCGTTACTTATTTTAGCCGTAGCAACGTTTACAAAAAATGGATTTTGGAAGGTCAGTGCTCTTGATATATATTGTGGATTGTTCTCTCTGCTTGCTTTAGTTTTCTACGTACTTACACATAATTTGGGAGTATCAATTTTGTTTGCGATACTAAGTGATGGTCTCGCTGCTGTTCCTACGATAACAAAATCGTGGAAATTCCCAGAGACAGAGATGTGGGCACCTTATTTACTTCCCATCTTTTCAAACATAGTAGGACTAATGATAATAAAAGATTGGTCTTTTTCGATATATGCATTTGGAGTATATTTTATAATACTAGATTTAACGATAGTGTTTTGTATTTATCGTAAAAAAATATTTAGAGAGAAATTGGCTTAAGCCTATTTTTAAACTTATGGGCCATTATTTTATAGCAAATTAATGCAGCACCGAATTCTGTCAGAACTGAATCACGTTGTGGTGAGACTTCTACTATGTCTGCACCCACTAACTCTTTTTTATCTATTGCTTCTTTTATTAAATCAATACCATAATACCAATCAAGTCCACCTTGAACAGGAGTTCCAGTGCCTGGCATAAAACTTGGATCAAAACCATCTACATCAACGGTGAGGTATATTTTTTTTGTTTTAATAGAATTTATTATTTCACTTATTGATATTTCTTTTTTATTCCACTCGAATACGGTTATTGTTTTCTTGTTTTTTTGCCAATACTCATATTCATATTTTGAATATGTTCTAATCCCTACTTGCACAATAGGGAAACCTAATTCGTGCGCACGGCGCATTACGCAAGAATGTGCAAATTTATCATATTTTTCACTATAATCACTATTATTATCACGAAGATCTTGATGAGCATCAATTTGTAGGATAGTTATCTCTTTTGGATTTTCTGTTTTTGAAATAGCATGAAGAGCTCCATAAGAAACAGTGTGTTCACCTCCGAGCATTATAGTAAATTTTTTATCAATAAATAGTTTTTGATATTCACTACTTATTTTTTTTACAGCTTTTTCGGATGTAAGCTTATTTAATCCCAAAATTTCTTTTTGAGCAGTTTTGATCATCTTCGCTGGCTCACAATGGAGTTCAATATCAAGCAATTCAAGATTGCCGTTCAGACAGTCTAATATTTTTTTTGGAGCTTTTGATGTTCCGCCCATAAAAGAAACTCCTTTTTCGTAAGGGGCACTTAATATTATTGTTTCAGCTTTTTTTATTTCTTTAGTATTTATAACTCTATCAATCATTTTATTTTTTTCGTTTATTTTTATATAAATCAATAGTACTAGATAATTCTAATTTTTGCAAAATTTGCTATAATAAAGCTATATGAAACACGACATAAAAAATATAGATTTAGCAGAAAAGGGATTACAAAAGATTAATTGGGCACTTCGAGATATGCCAGTATTGCAGATTATTGGGGAAGATTTTAAGAAGAGAAAGCCATTAAAAGGGGTTAAGGTCGGGGCATGTTTACATGTAACTGCAGAAACGGCCAACTTAATGGCAGTATTGAAAGATGGAGGCGCAGATGTGGCACTGTGTGCTTCAAATCCGCTTTCTACTCAGGATGATGTTGCTGCAGCAATCGTAAAATATTTTAAGATTCCAGTATATGCTATAAAAGGAGAAAATAATAAAGAATATTTTTCTCACATAAATTCTGTTTTAGAT
>CAIVNB010000080.1 GCA_903907175.1 uncultured bacterium | reverse complement strand
TTTTTAATATATCTTCTATTATTTTATGTATTTCAGGTAGTTCTATCCCTTCTTTTTTTAACTTGTCAGTATTCAGTACACAGTTGGATCTACCAGCCTTCGTTTTTAAATCTTTTGTGTCGAGTAATGTGTATTTAAAATTTTTATCAACCAGTTCTTTGTATTTATCTAGTATTTCTTTGTGAGTAATACTGCCTCTGTTTGTCACATTATAAATACCAGTCCTTTTTCTTTTTATAAGTTCAATTGTTGTTTTTACTAAATCATCAATGACTGTTATGGAATTTGCTTCATTGATAACTTTTTCATAGGTAGTTATTTTAGTTATGAAATTTCTTGAACTTTTTGTGCTATCAACAGGCATTCTCAATCTTAATTGCAATATTGGAAATTGTTTGAGCATATATTCAGACATAAATTTTGTTAAAGAATAAAAGCTTGGGATGTCTTTCAAGTTTGGGATATCCTCTTCAGTAAAACCTTTTCCTTTATTATCTCCTTGATAAATACAACCACTACCTAAATGGACCATAAAAATATTATTTAAAGAGCATTCCTTGGCTAGCACCAAAGGACCTACAACGTTTGAATACATAGTTTCTTCTTTATTGCCATCAATTTCACACCAATCTATATTTGGACGACCGGTACGACCTGCGCAATTTATTACAACTTCTGGTTTTTTTTCATCTAATACAGTTCTTACTTCTTCTATGTTTCCTATGTCTGCATTAGAAATTTCCGCTTCATTTTCCAGAAACTTTTTGTATTTATTACCTAAATATCCATTACCAAAGATTAAATATTTCATATAAGTTTTTTCCACCAAGTCTCATTGTTTTTATACCATTCAATTGTTTTTTCGATTCCTTCGGGGAAAGTGACTAATGGTTTCCAGCCCAATTCCTTTTTTGCTTTTGTAAAGTCTATAGCATAGCGCATATCATGTCCAGGCCTATCTTTTACAAACTCTTTCAATGTGTCAGGTTTGCCTAGTACCTTGAGTATAGTGTCTGCTATCTCTATCCCATTCATCTCTTTATCGCCACCAAAACAATATTTTTCGCCTATCTTGCCATTGTGTAGGACTAAATCTATTGCTCGACAATGGTCTTCTACAAAAATATAATCTCTTACATTTTTTCCATTACCATATATTGGTAGAGGCCTATCGTTAAGAGTATTTAATATAAATAGGGGAATAATTTTTTCTGGAAATTGGTAAGGGCCATAATTATTTGAACAGTTTGATATTGTCACTGGAAGACCATAGGTATGAAAATAAGCCATTACAAGGTGATCAGAGGATGCCTTTGAGGCAGAATACGGGCTTCTAGGATCATAAGGAGTAAATTCATTAAATTTTTTATTGTTGAAATCTAAAGTTCCAAAAACCTCATCTGTCGAAATGTGGTGGAATCTTTTTTTATTATTTTTCAATGCTGATTTTAAAAGGGTATGGGTTCCAATTATATTTGTTTCAAGAAATGTGTCGGGGTTTTCGATACTCTTGTCTACATGACTTTCTGCTGCAAAGTTAACAATTACATCAACTTCACTTACAATTTTATCTACCAGTGGTTGATCACAAATGTCTCCTTTTATAAATTCATATCTTTCTTTGAATTTTACCTCTACTTCTTTCAAATTGTCTAAATTCCCAGCATAAGTTAGCTTATCTAAATTGATTATTTTATAGTCTTTGTATTTGCCTAGAATATAATGGATGAAGTTTGAACCTATAAAACCCGCTCCTCCCGTAACAAGTATTTTCATATTAATTATATGATATATAAAAATGTTTTTTTTAGCAATTTTTAGTAGTTTTTAAATTTTATGTGTTATTATCATTATTATGATTAAAAATTATAAGATCTTTAGATATATATTTTCTGGAGCGGTGTCTTCTTTGTCTGTTTGGGCGATACTTTACCTCTTAGTTCAGAAATTTAATCTATGGTATCTGATATCATCTATTATTTCTTTTTGTTGTGGGATTATAATTAGCTATTGTATGCATAAATTCTTTTCGTTTAAGGATTATTCTACTAAGGGGATACATTTACAATTTTCTGTTTTTTTTCTATTTAATTTAGTCATGCTTGGTTTAAATACACTATTAATGTATTTTTTTGTGGATATTATAGGTTTTTGGTATCTTTGTTCTCAAGTTGTGATAACCTTTTGCACAGCAACCGTAAACTATATGTTTTTTAATAAAATTATCTTCTCAGTTAAGAAAGAAAACTTGTCAATAAAAGGTGTGATCACATAAATTTTAGTATTTTTTGTGTTATACTAAATAGGGTATAAAAAGTCGTATTATTATTATTATTATTATTATTTATGGACAATCTTAAAAGAGGTTTTACATTGATTGAACTTTTGGTTGTTATTGCAATTATTGGTATCTTATCTGCAGTTGTTTTGGCATCACTGAGTTCTGCTCGAGGTAAGGCCAGTATCTCTGCTGCTCAAAAAGCCATGAGGAGTGCTCAATCTGGAGCTGCTGTTTGTATATATGATTCTTTGGCCTTAACTACCCAAACGGCGGGAACAGTTATTTGCACTGGTTCAACATCAAAATGGCCAAGTTTAACATCGGGATGGTCTTACGGTACTGTTACAAGCGACACGGCCGCCGGTACTTTTACTTTTACTGCAACAGGAAATAGTAAAACCATAACTTGCAAGGAAACAGGATGTACAACCAGTTAATTTTATTATCACTATGGCCTTAAGCTGGAGCTGTTAATTTAACTAGTTTCTATTTGTATGTATGTGATATAATAAAGATATGATTACGACTTTAGCAATTTTCTTTTTTGTTTTGGGGCTCATTATTGGTAGTTTTTTGAATGTAGTTATTTTTAGATATAATACCCATAGAACTTTTGGAGGAAGAAGTGGGTGTATGTCTTGCCAGAAGAAACTTTCTTGGTATGAGCTTGTGCCACTTTTTAGTTTTTTATTTTTAAAAGGAAGATGTAAGGGTTGCAAAACAAGGATTTCAATTCAATATCCACTCGTTGAATTAATTGCTGGCATCTTATTCCTTGGGTTGTTTTTAAAATTTCAAGATATTTTCTTTTTTGACACAATTGGGTTCACCATAGCTTATGCCTATTACGCAGCTATTTTTTCTCTTCTTTTAGTAATATCAGTGTATGATTTGAAACATAAAATAATTCCAGACACCCTAGCTCTTGTCTTGGGGATTTTGTCTTTTATCGGTTTGTTCTTTTTTGTTAATTATGGTTTTCGATTACATTTACCAACCATTTTAGAATTTTTGTCAGGGATTTTGATTGCTTTACCATTTGCTTTGATGTGGTTTCTTTCAAAAGGGAAATGGATGGGGCTTGGAGATGCTAAACTCGCTATAAGTTTTGGCTGGTTATTAGGGCTCGCCTTCGCCCTTTCAGCACTGGTTCTTGCTTTTTGGTCAGGTGCTATCGTTGGGCTAGTATTAATTGCTTTTTCCAAGAACCACGGAATGAAAAGTGAAATTCCATTTGCTCCGTTTCTTGTTTTAGGAGTTATTTTGACATTCTTTTTTGGATTCCAGTTTTTCCCAATGATTTTCTAATTTTGTTTTTGTGCCAATATGAAAAGATTAAATTTAAAATTAATAAAGAAAAATCTTGGGATGACTTTTATAGAGTTGATAGTGGTTCTCTCTATCTTTTCTATAATGTCAGGGATTGTACTTTCTAACTATAAAGATTTTCAATTAATGATAGGAGTTAAAATTTTAGCAAATGATGTTGCGTTGAAGATTGTTGAAGCTCAGAAATTAGCCATGTCTGGTAAATTAGCACCTCTAGCACAGCAAACTTTTCAAGGTTCATTTGTAGATCTCTGGAAACCATCGTATGGAGTTTATTTTGATAGTAGTGCATCTCCTGATTTTGATGGAGTTTCTTATAATAAAAAATTTATATATTTTGCAGATCTTGATAATGGTGCTATTAATAGTCAGGTTTCTTATTTTTACCCTCATCAAGTATGTGGCGGTAGTAGTAACATGGAATGCTTAGATTCAATAAATATCAATAAGGGTTTTTATGTATCACAGCTAAGTGTTGAGTGTAATGGAGGAACTATGCCAGCTTTAGTTACTAATTTATCAATTACTTTTACAAGGCCAGATTCTGGGGCAGTTATCCAATCGTCAAACCCGTCGTGTACTCCTACTGTTGCTATTATAGAGTTTAAATCTTCTGTTATTAGTACAGCAAAAGCTACTGTGGTTGTGTATGCTTCTGGTAGAGTTCAAATAAGATAACATGAGAAAAAGATATTTTAAAAAAAATAAATTTATTACGGGATATACTTTGATAGAAACGATGATTGCACTTACTGTATTTTTAATTGTAATAGTTATTGGTTCAAGCGCGTTGGTAAATGTTCATATTGTTAATAAAAAATCTCAGGACACACGTTCTATCTTAGATAGCTTGAGTTTCATTATGGAAGATATGTCTAGAAACATTAGAACAGGTTATGATTATAGATGTATAGAAGTAGGGCAACTTCTTCCTACTGGTCCTAAGAGTTGCACAAATGGTGCCGGAATATTTTTTGAACCAAGTGATGGTAATCCGACAAATAATAACGACAATTGGGATTATATTGTATTTCCAGATGGAAAACTTTACAGATCGACAAATGGGTCATATGTCGAAGCCCAAATGACTCAAATGACTCCCGATGAAGTAAAAATAAACAATACTTATTCTAACTTTTTAATTCTTGGAGCAGAACCATATCCTGGAGACAAACAACAACCACTTGTGGTAATTAGGTTAGTTGGTACAATCACAAATAAAGGTGTAGATATTCCATTTTCATTACAAACAGCAGTTTCACAAAGGAAGAATGATCGTTAAAAATGATTAATTTAAAAAGAAAAAATAATAAAAGATCCGGATTCACTTTGGTAGAGACACTAGTAGCTCTTTTTATTTTTTCTATTTCCATCCTAACGGTCATGGCAGTGCTTTCTCAAGGTATTTCAAGCACTGACTATGCTAAAAATAAAATTATTGCTGAAAGTTTATCTCAAGAAGGGGTAGAATATTTTAGAAACATGCGAGATACCTTTATGCTCTACACAGACGATCCACCTGGGGCTTGGGTTGCTTTTAGGACGTATTTAATAAGCAATACTGCTGATTGTGAAAATGGGTGTTATTTTGATAATAATATTGAAGGGATGGTTAATAACCTTAACCAGCCAATGAAAGGTCTCGCAATTTATTCTTGTTATGGTTATTCTTATCACAAGTGTCCTAATTTTTATTATCATCCGTCCACAGGGAAGTATGATCATAGTAGTAGCGGAGGCACATTAACTCCTTTTTCAAGAAAAATTACAATAGAACGAATAGGGAGTCCTGAGAGTGTAAGTGTTAAATCAGAAGTTACATGGAGTTCGGGTTCTAAAAATTTTAGCGTTTCTGTATTAGAACATTTAGCTAATTGGATTGAGTAATATGAATACAAAAAATAAAAAATTATGCAATCTTTTTTTTAATAAATCATTTTTACAGCGAGGTATTGCACTGTTGTTTTCTATGATGCTTTCTGCTGTTTTTCTTTCTATTGCGATAGGTGTTTTAAATATTTCCACAAAAGAATTGAACTTTACTTCATCAATTAGAGAAGCAAATAATGCATTTTTTGCAGCTGATAGTGGAGTTGAATGTACGTTATTTAATGACAGAACTGACGTAGATAGTTTCAAAGATCAAGGTAATGATTCTATCCATATTAAATGTTTCAACAACATAAATAATTTAGTAACTAAAAGCACTGGAGTAAATACAACTTCTTTTAGTTTTAATATTCTTGGATTAGGTACTAATCTAAAATCTTGTGCAAAGATTACTCTTGTAAGAACCGTGGACAATACCCTTGTTCCTCCAGTAACTACAACAAAGATTACTTCAAAAGGATACAATACTGGTGGTGATACTGGGGATTGTTCTGCAAGCCCGACAAATCGTGTTGAACGTCAAATTGAAGTAAACTATTAACCTTCGGTATAGAAATGGAAAAAAATGAAGCCGAAAAAAGAATAAAAAAATTACGAAATGAAATCGCAAGGTTGCGAAAAGCATATCATGTAGAAAATGCCCCGGGTGTTACAGATGATATGTATGATTCTCTCTCCAGGGAGCTAAGCTCTCTTTTGGATAAATTCCCAGAATTTATTGACTCTAATTCTAGGGAAATTAGAGTTGCAGGTAAACCACTTGATAAATTTAAGAAAGTGCATCATGAAGTGAAAATGTTTTCCATTGCCAATGTTTTTTCCAATGAGGAACTTTTTTCTTGGGAAAAAAGAAATTTAAAATTACTTTCTTCGGAAGTAAGTTTGGGTTATTTTTGTGAACTGAAGCTAGATGGACTTGCCATATCTCTTATTTATGAGAATGGGGAATTTATGAGAGGCCTTACTCGAGGTGATGGGGTAGTGGGAGAAGACATAACAGAAAATTTAAGAATGATAGATAGTATCCCAGTTGTTTTAAAGTTTCCATATCCAACTAGAATTGAAGTACGAGGTGAGGCGATAATGAAGAAAAGTGTTTTAAAAAAAATTAACGAAGAGAATCTAAGGGAAGGGAAGCCGTTGTTTGCAAATTCTCGTAATGCTGGGGCTGGTTCACTTCGTCAACTTGACCCTAAAATTGTGCAAGAAAGACATCTTGATTTTTTTGCTTATGAAATTGTGCAATTAGAAGGGAATGATTGGCAAAAATATTTAACGAAACATTCTTTAAAACACGAATTGTTAGATAAACTTGGATTTTTAGTTGAGGGACATTCACAAAAAATAAAAGATACAAAAGGTGTTATCAGCTTCATCGATAAAGTTTCAAAAATAAGAGAGGGTCTTTCTTTTGGTATAGATGGAGTTGTTGTAAATATAGATGATACAAAGATATTTGAAAATTTGGGAGTAGTCGGGAAAGACCCAAGGGGCATTATTGCGTATAAATATCCAGCGGAACGTGCGACAACAATAGTTAGAGATATAAAAATAAATGTTGGAAGAACTGGAGTGCTCACACCACTTGCTATTTTTTCTCCGACATCTGTCGCAGGGTCTACTGTTTCAAAAGCAACCTTACATAACATGGATCAGATAGAACGCCTGGGTCTCAAGATAGGTGATACTGTTGTGATAGAAAAAGCTGGAGATGTAATACCTAAAGTGATTGAAGTTTTAACTCGTATGCGTACGGGGAAAGAAAAAAAATTTAAAATGCCGACGAATTGCCCAGTCTGTGAAGGAGCAATAGAAAAAAAAGATGGAGTTGCTCATTATTGTATAAATACAAAATGTCCTGCAAAGAATGAAAGATTTTTAGAACATTTTGTTTCTGTCTTTGAAATCTATGAACTAGGGCCTAAGATTTTAAAACGATTTAAAGATGAAGGTTTAATCAGTGATGCTGCGGACATTTTTGTTTTAGAAAAAGAAGACATTGCACCACTTGAGCGTTTTGGCGAAAAGTCAGCAGAAAATATTATAAAAGAAATAACAATGAAAAAGAAAATTTCGCTTGGAAAATTTCTTTGGGCACTTGGAATATTACACGTAGGAGAGGAGACAGCACGAGACTTGGCAATTAATTTTAGTACCTTAGAAAGGTTAGAAAAAATAACATTTGAGGATTTGAGTGAAATAGAAAACATTGGACCAGCAGTTTCAAAAAGCGTATATCAATATTTTCATGATAAAAATAATTTAATTTTTATCGAAAAATTAAAAAAGAATGGTGTAGTAATTGAAAAAGCTGGGAAAAAACAAGAAGGGAAGTTCACTAGTTTTACTTTTGTTTTGACTGGTGCACTCTCGAGTATGTCTCGAGAACTTGCAAAAGAGAAAATACTTAATCTAGGGGGAAAAATTTCAGGGTCGGTGTCTAGTAAAACTTCTTTTGTATTAGTCGGGGCCGATCCTGGGTCAAAGTTTACAGAAGCACAAAAATTAGGTGTAAAAATAATAAATGAGGAAGAATTTTTAAAAATGATATAATGAAAAACTATGAAAGATAGGCTTAAAGTTTTAGTTATTTTTGTGGGATGTTTATTGTTTCGACTTGTTCCACTCAGAGCACCGAATGTTGAACCAATTATGGCATCCATTATGCCCCTAGGGCGTAAGTATGGAGCGATAATAGGCTTTTTGTTTGGCTTCTTTAGTATTTTCTTATACGACTGCCTAACTCATTTTGGTTCTTGGACATGGATTGCGGGAATCACGTACGGACTTATAGGTGCATTTTCAACTTTCTATTTTTCTAAATTTAAATCTTCAATTTTTAATTTTGTAACATTTGCATTTTTTGCAACCATAGCTTTTGATTTAATCACTGGGGTTTTATTTGCTCCAATATTTGGTCAAACGATATTAAGTGCCCTTATCCTACAAATCCCATTTACGGCATTACATTTAGCAGGGAACATAGGCTTTGCATTAACTTTGAGTCCTATAATAAATAAATGGTTGAATAAAGAAGAGTTTGTTTTTTCACTTAAAAGGAGGGTTCGCATAGCGGTCTAGTGCGCAGACCTGGAAAGTCTGTATGCCTGAAAGGGCATCGAGGGTTCGAATCCCTCACCCTCCGCAAATTTTCGAAAAGGGTTTCTGAACGCAAAATGGGGTCGGCGCGAAGCGCCGACACTAATGCATTCCCCCCGCCGAATTCAGAATCCAAAAGGGTTTTCCACGCTCCGCGTGGCTCAAAAAGTACGGTTCGATCCAAAATTTTAAAGTTCGAAC
>CAIVNB010000079.1 GCA_903907175.1 uncultured bacterium | reverse complement strand
ATATATCCCTCTTTGGCTTGTATTCTGTTCCATATTTTCCTGATAAGTTCCCATTTAATAAATATATTTAACAGAAAATGAAAGTGCAAGTTTCCGTTCATTTGTTTTTCAGCTCTCCAGACATAGAGTACATTTGGATAACGATCTTTTAGCTCAGTAATGAATTGATTTAACATTGCTGATTTTATATATGTATCTGTATCAATTTGGACTGCAGATAATTTCAATGTTACAAAAGTTATCAATGAATTAGGGTTCAAAACATATTTATTTCTCTTCTTAACGAAACAACCAGACAACCAAAATAGATATTTTAAGCAGTTGTTCATCCTTGATTGTGCTGATATTGAGAGAAATCCATTAGTGAGATTTGATAATGGCATGACTTTTTCAACTGGGGAAGAATCATTAGCTGACCAGTAATCTGACTTATATCGCTGTTTCCCACCGATGACTTCATCTCTAGGCTTGAATAGAACGAGGCTATTGGGTTTAATGATTAAATGCTGCTCAAATCGAATTCTTGTCTCTTTTTTCATAATATGTTAATTTTTTGGAGTTGTGGCGGATAAAGTAAATCAATACAAAAGTAGTCAGAGGTTGGCATGTGGAAAAGCGAATAATACAGAAATTTATCTAAGTATAATACGTAAATTTACTAAGTGATTAACCTACAAAAATCTTTTAGACTTCAAAAAAAATAATCTTAAAATTTTTTTGCAAGGTGGCAAAACTTTTGTCAAATTTTACTTAACTCATTGATTTTAAAGTCCATTGGTTAGCCATTGCTTCAGCAACTAAAGGAAAGAAACGGGATTTGATTTCTGATTTCTGAGCTTTTGACATTCTTCCGTTAACATGATTTGAAACAGGTTGTCGCCTGGTATTATAAAGCGTAGCAATAAGAGGTGGGACATTTTTAAGCCACAAGCAAATATCTTTTGAATGAGGATCACCAAAATACCAGGGGTAAATAATTTGGTCAGGCGGTCTAAATAGTCTAGAAAGTGCACCAATAGGATTTTCTATTACAATATGATCCTGAGGACTATTCCATATTTTTAAAAAGAATTCAAGAGCAAGTTGCTGAAGTAAGAAAAAATTAGTTCCAGGTTTGCAACGGAAAAGCTGAGCCTTACAAAGATAGGTGCAGGGAGGATGGCAGATAACAAGATCCCATTTGAAAGCATATAAAAGTGGAAGGCAATCACCTACAATATGCAGACCTGGAGACTGAGAATTAATAATGTCACATGATATGGCATAATGTCCAGCTTTAGCAAATGCATTCCGAACTATACCGGAATACTCACAACAAATAAGAATTTTCATAATAGATTTAATGATTTATTTGTGAAATAATAATTTCACGTGAAACAATTATTTCACGTGTAAAAATAATATAATAAAGGTAATATAAATGATTCATAACAACAATAGTAAAACACTTAAATTTAGTAAGTATAATACGTAATTTTGTGTGGTGGGTGAGGCTTTTCAATTCAAGACAAAAAAAAGTTATACTCAAAATTTACGGAAAACCCGAAGGGGATATTTCAGGTAATATTTTGGGATATAACTTTTTTTCAAAATTAAAAGGCCAGAGTTAGCAATAAAAGAAAAGCGACCAGGTGACAAGCTTAATTGCTATATGGTGAAGATAGAAATAAGTTTGGGGGCGGCGGCGGCTGGCTTTCATCTTTGCTGGCGGGAAAAGTACTACCGAAACAAAGCAGCGGTGGTAGTGTGTTGGTTTGTGTGATGGAAACCCGCTGCGAGCAAGTTTTCACAGAACCCGCCAGCAGCAATGAAAGACAGCCGCCGCCGCCACCAAAAAGAAAGCCAGAACAAGAATGCCCTGGCTTATTAGTAGATAAAAAATTGAATAAATTCTATTCTACAGCATGAATAATACCGAGAGGGTCAGCAGCTCTGAAAGGGGATTTTTTGCCGTTAACTGTTGAAAGAAGAAAAAGAGAACTACAATGTGAATCATTTTCCTTAAAAACAGAAGGGATAATAATGGAAGCAGTGCCAACAGAACGTACGACACCGGTGTCAAAAAAGGATGATGTTTTTCCGTTAT
>CAIVNB010000078.1 GCA_903907175.1 uncultured bacterium | reverse complement strand
TGTAGCATCAGAACATTAATGTGTAGCATCAGAACATTAATGTGTAGCATCAGAACATTAATGTGTAGCATCAGAACATTAATGTGTAGCATCAGAACATTAATGTGTAGCATCAGAACATTAATGTGTAGCATCGACACTATCCCGTAAAGTGTGTAAACATAAAACTTTCTTAGATCAGCATTTTAATCTAGAGGCAAAAATAATCAAAAATTGGTTATAAATAATACCCCAGTTTAAGATTGGCTTAGTCCATTTTTTTGTTGCTTCTCTAATTGCTAAATAAGTCGACTTAATAACCGCCTCATCTGTAGGAAAAGAAAGCTTGTTTTTAGTGTATTTTCTGATTTTCCCATTTAAGTTTTCAATTAAATTAGTGGTATAAATAATTTTTCTTATTTCAACTGGATAATCAAAGAAAGCCGTCAAATTCTCCCAGTTATTCTCCCAACTTTTTACAGCATATGAATATTTGTTGTTCCATTTTTTTGAGAAACTATCAAATGCTGCTCTAGCGGCTTCTTTGGTGGGAGCTGTGTAGATTTCTCTCATGTCTTTTGTAAATTCCTTTTTGTCCTTCGCAGATACATATTTCATAGCCTTTCTTATTTGATGGACTACGCAGATTTGAGTTGTTGATTCTGGAAAGACTGCAATAATAGCATCCGTAAAACCTTTTAAATTGTCGGTCACTGTTATTAAAATATCTTCAACTCCTCGCGACTTCATATCAGTAAGAACCGACATCCAAAAGGAAGCTGATTCATTCTTGCCAAGCCAAAGTCCAAGAACCTCTTTTAAACCATCTTTCTGTAATCCAATAGCAATGTATATTGTCTTATTTACCACTCTTGATCCCTCCCTTACTTTAAATGAAATACCATCCATCCAAACTATAAAATAGGTAGAATCTAAAGGTCTATTTTGCCAGGCTGTTATGTCAGAAGTTATTCTGTCTGTGATTCTTGAAATGGTTGATGTAGAGATGTCAAAATTATAAACGTCCCTGATTTGTTCTTCTATATCACTGTTCGACATCCCTTTTGCATAAAGTGATACAATCACGTTTTCAATACCATCAACCATGCTTGTCCTTTTGGGTACAATCATTGGATTAAATGATGCATCTCGATCTCTGGGAACATTGATTTCTTGCTCCCCAAATGAAGTCTTTATCAGCTTAGATGTATGACCATTTCTATTGTTTTTAACTTCAGATATTTGGTTTTTGCTATAACCTAAGTGCGCATCTAGTTCACCTTCTAATAGCTGTTCTATACCCCTTTTTTGAATTAGACTCAAAAAATCATTTAAATCATCTGCCGACTTAAATTGCTTAAAAAAATCTTTGTTTAATTGTTCTTCTAGTTTCATAAAATGTATAATAAAATGTGCGTTTATAATTGCTAACGTAAAAGTTATTTCCAAAAATATTTTTTCAGACCAATTTGTGAAGGTCAAAAAATATTTTTAGAATAACTTTTATGGTTTACACACTTTATGAGATACTCCC
>CAIVNB010000077.1 GCA_903907175.1 uncultured bacterium | reverse complement strand
TGGAGTCATTGCTATCCCTTGACCAAAAGAAGCATTTGCGTATTCTATCTCTCTCGGACTATTTAAATTTGATACAAGCCCGCTTGTTTCATTCGGTAAATCAATTCCGGTTTTATTTTTTATTCCATAAGAAAGTAAATAATCTCGTAATTTTTCTTTTCCTAGTTTTTGATACACGAAAACCATTCCTGTGTTAAGAGACTGATTTAAAACTTCTTGCATTGATGTATTGGGGCCTCTTCCCTTCTTGTCAAAATTAAATATTTCTTTTTTTTCAATAACAACAGAACCCTTGTCGTTATATGTAGTATCAGCAGTTAAGACTCCTGCATCGAGAGCTCCTGCCATCACAAGAGGCTTCACAACAGAACCAAACTCAAATACATTTTCAACTATTGGATTAGAAAAAGTAGAAGAGTCTGTGATGTTTGAAAAATCATTTGGATTAAAATCTGGCCTTACTCCCATCGCAATTATTGAGCCATCTTCTGGATTCATGATTATACCTCCGATAGAGTCTACATTATATTTGTCTTTTACTTCTTCTAATTTTTTTTCCAAAAATCCTTGCACCGTTGGTTCGATTGTTGTAACAATATCACCATTTAATTGATCCTCCTTAAATAATTTTTGATTTATATTTGAAAAAACTTCCGCAAAAAAATTAATATAAGGGTTATTTACATTCTGAGAGAGAGTACTATTATACTCTCTCTCAAGACCATAACGTCCTGCTAGTTCATCTCCTTTATAGCCAACAAATCCTAGAGTGTGAGAAGCAAGATTCTCCCCAGGATAAAAACGCCATTTTTCTTTGTAAACAGACACTCCAGGAATTTTTAACGAAGATATATTATCTACTTCAGCCTTTGAAAGATGATTTGCTATTTCTTCATATGGATCAGATTTTTTTTCTGTTTTTACTTTAAATTTTTCGTAATCAATACTTACTATTTCTTTTAACTTATTAAAAGTTCCATCAATATCCGTAATCGTACTCGGATTAATTGCCAATTTAAAACCGGTTGTTTGTATGGCAGCAGAAACTAATTGCTCATTTTTAGTTTCAAAATATATTCCATTACGTTCGTATATATCGGAAGACGGTGTAGCGTATTGTCTATCTGCTTTTTCTTTATATGAATTACTTTGAATTACTTGCACGAAAAAAAGCTTTGCAACTAAGATAAGTGCAAATAAAATTATACAAAAAGATAAAATTCTAATTCTTGAAAAGAAACTAAAAATCATTTGATAATAAACTTAGAGTACCAAGAGATTTTCTAACAGCAAATTTTGTATTTGCTTCTTTAAAGCCCATTTCATGTGACATTGCAAGATCAACCTTGTTTGATAATGATAGATACTGCAACTCTAAATTTGACACTTCATTCGATAACGTTCTTGCATGAATTCCTAAACTCTGTCTTGCCACAATATTAAAAGTCATATTCCCTAAAATTAATACGTAAAGAAATGCACATATCCCCAAAGAGTAAAGCAAAATATTGAGTATCCTTTTTTCTAAATTATTGTTGTTCACAATATTTACATTTGGCGTATAATTTTTAATTTTTGTGACAGTTCTTTTCATTTTTTATATTTTTTCTAAAATTCTTAATTTTGCACTCCTTGCTCTTATGTTTGTTTTTAACTCCTCACTATCAGCTGTTATTACTTTTTTATTTATTAACTTCGCATAACCTTCTTTCTCTTTTTCTTTGTAAAATTTTTTTACTATCCTATCTTCTAAACTATGAAAACTTATTGTCGACATTCTTCCTCCACTTTTTAAAAACTTAAAACCTTGTTCTAACCCTACTTTTAATGCACCCAATTCATCATTAACCGCGATACGTAATGCTTGAAACGTCCTTGTAGCAAAGTGTATCTTTCCTTTTTTATAGGACCCTGGCACTGCACGCTCTATTATGCTTACTAAGTCGAAAGTCGTTTCTATCTTTTTTTTCTTTCTATTTTCGACTATTTCTCTTGCTATTCTTCCCCTATACTTCTCTTCCCCGTATCCGTAAATTATGTCAGCCAAACTTTTCTCACTCCAAGAATTTACAATATCCATCGCCGTGAGATCTTCTGATGAAGGATCTTCTTTCATTGTCATTAAAAGTGGTTCATTTTTAATGAAAGAAAATCCTCTCCCAGAATTCTCCAACTGATCACTACTCAAACCTAAATCAAAAATTATTCCATCAACTTTATTTTCAAGAGAATTCTTTTCCAAAAAATTCTCTCCTCCCATCTCACTAAAATTTTTATTTACAAAGGAAATATTGCAATCAAGATTTTCAAATTTACTTTTTGCTTTTTCCCAAGCACTTTTGTCTTGATCAATGGCAATAATTTTTACATTCTTGTATCTCTCGCAAATTTTCCTACTATGCCCTCCTCCACCAAAAGTGGCATCAATCACGATTGCTCTATCTTTCAGGTTTAAGCCTTCTATTGTTTCATTTAAAAGAACTGTCTTATGTACACTTATCATAATTTTCTTAAAATCTTGGCAAACATAGTTTTTAAGGGGGTTTCGAGGCTGTCGAGCCGAGAACTTCAGAATTTTTTAAGCTTCAAAAAATTTGTACCCTTAAAAATTATGTTTGCTAAGATTTCCTATCACCACCAAGGCTCTCTGCTAATTGATCGGCCTCTTTCTCAAAACCCTCTTCACACTTATTCCATGCGTCTTCGTTCCATATTTCAACTCTATCTTGTACCCCCACAATAACTGCTTTATCTCTCAATTTAATTCTGTCCTTTAAAACATCTGGTATTAAAATTCTTCCGATAGTATCAAGTTCTACCTCAGATGCTCGTCCAAACATAAATCTATTAAAACTTCTTTGATCCGCTTTCAGAAAAGATAAATCGGAATCTGAATTGGAAAGTCTACGCGAGACCTTCTCCCATTCTTTCAATGTAAATATAAATAAACATTGCCCAAGCCCTGGTGTAATAATAATTTTTTTACCCATTTCTTTGCGAAATTTAACCGGTAGCGAAACTCGGTTTTTTTCATCTATTGTATGTATGTATTCACCGATTAACATAATTGTTTAAAAAATTATTTATTAACAGATTTCCCACTTTTTCCCACTTCATATACATTATAAACCACTGTATTTTAATAGCAAAAGCAAATATGTGGATAACTCCGACGCTTGCAAAGCAAGGTCGGAGTCCGACCTTACGTCGGACTCAAATAACACTTTGCATTTTTACAAATGTGTGGTATATTAAAGGTTGAAAAATAAAATATAAACTAAACTCTTTGACATATGGATAAGAAAAAAAATAAGGCAGAAAGTCCAAAACAAAAGGAAATACCCCCTTTTGGGAATGAATTGGAGACCATGCTGAATGCGATTAGTTTCGCAAAAAGACAATCAACAAAAAATACATCAGAAACTAAAATCCCATCCAATGAAAACAACAGAAAATTTGTCTAAAATAACTGCGTACCTCTTGCAGTTACTGGTTGTGTTGATAATAATCATTTTTTACTTACAACCAACAAATCTCTTGGCACAGGAATGCTACGGAAAAACACAAAAAGATTACAGCAACGGAATCGCATCTGGAATGCCTACCTGGCCAGGAAGAGACAGCGTCATGCCAGGAAGTGAGTATGTCGTTAAGTATTACAACGATACAATCACAGTTCGATTGGGCACTATTCTGGTTGCAGCAATTCGATGCGTTCGTGGCATCGATGCAAAAATCATTACCAGCAAGGGAGTCTTCCTTGAAATACGAACCCTAAATTCAGATAAGAAAAACAAAAGTTTTTTCTTTGTGAAAGGAGCGGAGATAAGAAAACTGGTAACCGGAATAAGGGACACCGACTATTTCAGTGTTAAAGAATTCCAAGACGAATTCCTGTTTGAATTCGAAAACGGCGATTACGGCCGGTATCGTTATGATAATGGCAGTTTTAACTTTTGTAAAAAACCTTAATCATGAACATAGAAGATGTTATCTCAAGTCTTTCAAGGGAAGCTTGGGGATTAATAAGCATTTTGTCTCTTCTTGTTTTCTGGGGAATCTTATTTCTCTTAAAAAATTTCTTTTCAACTCTTAAAAAAGCCACAAAAGAAAATGCGAAATTTGATGTCAGAAAATATTGGAATACTCCCAGACTTTGGGACTACGTAGAAAAAGCCAAAAGTGATCAGCCTAAATATGGGTACACTTGGCAACAATATGTGCGATAAGCAAAATCCCTCCTAGCGAAACTAAGAGGGATTTTTTTATTCTTTATTTTTAGGTTTCATTAGTGGAAAGAGTTGAGTCTCGCGAATTGGTTTATCCGCAAGAAATGCAAATAGCATTTCCCCAAAACCAAAACCACAAGTAGGGGGCATGCCGTGTTCAAGCATTTCTACAAATTCCGTATCTGGCATCATCGCTTCTTTATCCCCCGCTTTTATTAATTCCTGTTGTATTTTAAATCTTTCATCTTGGTCAATAGGATCATTGAGCTCAGAAAATCCATTACCAACTTCCGAACCTGCGATAATTATCTGAAATCTTTCTGTAAGATTAAGATTTTCGGGCATCGATTTTGATAGTGGAGAAACAAGTTTTGGATGCCCAGTCAAAAATACAGGACCAGAAATTTTTCTCCTGCAATATTTCCAGAGAGTGTCTACAAGGCGTTCCATGGTATCTCCATCGTACACAACTTTTAATTCTTCAAGCTTTTTTTTAATCTCTTCACTCGTCGTATCAAGTACATCAATCCCTGTTTCTTTTTTTATAGTATCTCGATAATCAATACGCTCCCACTTCCCCGCAAAATCAAATTTGTGACCTCTCGTTTCAAAATCTGTTTTTCCAAATACATCTTGCGCAATTTTTTTATAAAGTTTTTCAACTAACTCCATGCCATCTTTATAATTTGCATATGCCCAATAGAATTCCAAATTTGTAAATTCTTGCAAATGGTTTGCATCAGTTCCTTCATTTCGATAAGCTCTACCTATTTCAAAAGTCTTATTAAAGCCTGCTGCCATAAGGCGCTTTTGCCAAAGCTCACCTATGCATATTCGCAAATATAGGGGTAACTTAAAATCCTCATTGTATGTTTTAAATGGCGTAGCATCTGCTCCACTTGCTGTTATTTCAAGACTTGGTGTCTCAACTTCAATAAATCCATGTTCTTTCATAAAAGATCTTGCGGTATCCCAGAATTTTACTTTTTTTTCAAAAAGATCTTTTATCTCTGGACTCATTAAAATATCCAAATATCGTTTTCGAAATCTTTCTTCAACATCTTGAAGCCCATGCCATTTTTCTGGTAATGGTCGTAAGCTCTTTGAGAGCATCCTCCAATCTTTTGCTTCAATAGTTTTTTCTCCTCTCTTTGTCGTAAAAAAATTTCCTTGTACTTCTACAAAGTCCCCAATGTCTACTACCTCTTGAAAAAAATTCAATTTCTCTTCCCCTAAAGAATCTTTTTTTAATAATGCTTGGAATATTGCTGTGCCATCATTTAAGGTTAAAAATACAATAGCTCCCTGCCCACGAATAGACATAATTCGTCCAGAAACCCATTTGATTTCACCTTTTTCTTCAAGTTTTGCAAACGACAAGATAGCCTCACTTAAAGTGAGTTCCCTTTTTGAGTCTGCGGGGTAAGGATTAATACCTCGCTTTTTTAATAATTCAAGTTTATTGATTCTAGCATCTCTTATTTCATCAATTGATGACATTTTATATTTTTTATCCGCCTAGTCGCGGAAGTTTTAAGATACGTCTATTATTTTATAATTAACTTCTCCGTTTGGAGTTTTGAAAGAAATAGTCTCTCCTTTTTTCTTTCCAAAGAGTGCTTCACCGAATGGCGAATGGTTAGAAATCTTACCAAGTGCCATATCTGCTTCTTCCGAACCTACGATTTGAAAATTCTTTTTGTCTTCTGTGCCATCTTTTTGAACGACTACTTTAGATCCTATCTCAATTATATCTCCTCCGCCGCCTTTTACAACCTCTGCGGACTGTAAAATCTGTTCTATTCTTTTTATGCGCTCTTCAAGCTTTCCTTGCTCTTCACGAGTTTGGTGATATTCAGCATTTTCTGAAAGATCTCCAAGTGATTTAGCATATTCTAAATTGGTTAGAATCTCTTTACGTTTTGGGCCTTTTAAATCTTTCAATTCTTCTTCTAAAGCTTTCTTTTTTTCTTCTGTTATATAATTCCCTGCTCTGTCCATATGTTTTAAATAAATAAATAAAAAGAATCCTACGACAATAAGATATAGAATTCTTAAATTAAATACTAGCTTTTTTTCAAGAAAATGTAAATACCCTTACCCCCACACCTACTTTTATAATGCGCCAAGGTCGCGCAACAAAAATTGCTTTATAAAAGTAGGTATGGGGGCTTGCTATAAATTTTTTTTATGATAATCTATTACCTATATGGCAAAAACAGTAATTGAAGTTAAAAAGAACCCAAACGAAAACAACGCAAGCGTACTCCGCCGTTTTTCTCGCAGGATTCAAGAATCAAATATAATTCAAAAAGTGAAAGGTAATAGATATAATGAAAGAAAAGAATCAAAGCTTAAAGTAAAAAAAAGTGCTTTGAAAAGAATGGGTAAAAGAAAAGAAATAGAAAAGCTTCGCAAATTAGGAAAAATAAAATAAAATGGAAGATAAGATTTCTATAATCAACCACGCAAAAGGTAAGCTTCCAAGCTTACCTTTTGTGTTAATAAAAGAAGATATTTTAGGGGAAAATTATTCCCTTTCTATCGCCTTTATTAGTAAGGAAAAATCAAAAAAGCTAAATAATACATATCGTAAAAAAAATAAACCGACAAATATCTTGTCTTTCCCATTATCAAAAAAAGAAGGCGAAATATTAATTTGCCCGGAAGTTGTTAAAAAAGAATTAAAAAAATTTAGAAAAACATATCGCGAATTATTAGGATTTTTAGTTATCCACGGATGTTTGCATTTGAAAGGAATGGAACATAGTAGTACAATGGAAAGAAGAGAAGAAAAATATGATCAGAAATATTTCAGTCGGCATTGATATCGGCACTTCAACTACACGTGTTGTAGTGGGAGAGTTTTTAAAAGGAGAAAAAAATCCTAAGATTATTGGTATTGGTGAAAGTGAAACAAAAGGTGTCAGACATGGTTATGTGGTACATTCAAATGAAACAATATCATCTCTCAAAATTGCACTTGAAATGGCTGAAAAAAGTTCTGGCATAAAAATAAGACGTGCATTTGTTTCAATTTCAAGCACGACTCTACGCTCAGAAATAAGCAATGGAAGTGTTGTTATCTCTAAGGCAGATGGTGAAATTACAAACTTAGATATTGAGAAAGTGCAAGAAGACTGTGAAAAAAATCTAAATTTAAATCTAGGCAACAAGAAAATTATTCACTCATATCCCCTATCTTTTAAGCTAGATGGCAAAGAAATATTGGGCCGACCTGAAGGGATGCGTGGCACTAAGCTTGAAGGAAAAACCCTTTTTATTACTTGCTCTTTTTGTCATTGGGAAGATCTTTTAGAAGTAATATCCGAAGCAAATGTTGAGCCAATAGGAGTAGTAGCTTCATCTATCGCAGGAAGTTATATCGCGCTATCTCCTAAGCAAAAAATAGTAGGATCCGCTTTAGTTGATATCGGCTCTGAAACAGTATCGCTTGCAGTTTTTGAGAATGGGACAATAATATCTTTACAAACTTTTTCTATCGGATCAGCAGAAATTACAAATGATATAGCTCTCGGATTAAAAATTCCACTTGAAAAAGCAGAGGCTCTTAAGATTGAAAGTACTTCTCCTGATTTTTCAAAAAAGAAATTGAGTGAAATTATTGAAGCAAGACTATCCGATATATTTGAATTAATAGAAAATCATTTAAAGAAGATAAAAAGAAACGAACTTCTTCCTGCTGGTATTATTTTTATTGGTGGAGGTGCAAATACAATCGGGCTTGAAGAGTTGTCTGTAAGTTCTTTAAAACTACCGTCAAAGATAGGGGCAACAGAAATGTTTGGTAATACAAAAACAAAACTTCGTGATCAATCTTGGTTTGTAGCTCTTGGATTACTTGTTTCTCCAAAAAACAATGAAAGTTATGTCGAAGGATCATTTGCTAATATGTTTAGAGACGCAAAAAACGCAATAAAATCAAGCATCAAACAGTTAATGCCATAATTAGATGTTACTGAAAAAACACCAAACTCTAGCCAAAAAAGCAAAAATTTGCTTTTTTTTGTTTTTGTATTAAGATTAGTTTTATAAGAATTTAACTTGTCATTATTAGCTTAACCCCGCAATTGTCGGGAACACCGAGATAAAAATCGGAATATAAACATTATGCCAAAAGTAAATCCAATAATAGAAAGCTTCGCTCGTATTAAGGTAATTGGAGTTGGAGGTTCAGGAAAGAATGCACTCAACCATATGATTGTATCAAAAGTTAAAGGTGTTGAGTTTATTTGTATGAACACTGATACTCAAGATTTACATCATTCTCAAGCTGAGAAAAAAATTCATATCGGTAAAAATCTTACAAAAGGTTTGGGAGCTGGGATGGATCCTGAGATTGGAAGAAAAGCAGCAGAAGAAACAAAATCTGAAATTCAAGATGTGATCAAAGGTTCAGACATGATTTTCATTGCTTGTGGAATGGGTGGAGGCACGGGAACAGGTGCTGCCCCAATCGTTGCTCGTGCTGCAAAAGAACAAGGCATTCTAACTGTCGCTGTTGTTACCAAGCCATTCTTTTTTGAAGGAAATCACAGAATGAAAATTGCTGAAAAAGGCATCGAGGAATTAGCCAAAGAAGTAGACGCAATAATCGTAATTCCTAATGATAAATTACTCCAATTAGCTGATAAAAACACCAATTTTAAGGACGCTTTTGCCACTTGTGATGATGTATTACGCCAAGCTGTGGAAGGTATTTCTGACCTTATAACTACTCCTGGAATCATAAACGTAGACTTTGCAGATATTAGAGCGGTTATGTCTGATGCAGGAAGTGCTCTCATGGGTATAGGTTCTGCCTCTGGCGAAAAACGTGCTGAAAAAGCAGCCCTTCAAGCAATAAATTCCCCTCTTCTCGAAGTTTCAGTTAATGGTGCAAAAGGAGTGTTGTTCGCAATATCAGGTGGTGAAGACATTACCATACATGAAATTCAAGAAGCAGCAAAAATAATTACCGAATCAATAGACAAAGATGCAAAAGTAATATTCGGAACAATTTTTGATGATAAATTAAAGAAGGGTGAATTGAAAGTTACAGTAATAGCAACATCCTTCCCTGCCGATGCGCCTCGTAAAAGTCTTTTCAGCGTCCTCGGAGGAAACCAAACATTAGTAAAAGATGAGAAACCAGAAATAATAAAAAAAGAAATTCATAATAGTATTCAAAATTTGAATGTTAATAATGGAAACGGCAATAATGTTGATCTAATAAAAAAAATTGATAAAAAACCAGAAATTGTAGAAGAAATCATAATAGACGATGCTGATGATTGGTCTGCAGTACCTGCATTCTTGAGACGAAATAAAAAGTAGGCCTTAGGAAATTTAGGCCTTAGGCTTTAGCTTTTTTGTGTTTCTGTTATAATTAAAATTGCTCAATCTCTAGAGCCTAAAGCCTAGAGCCTAGAGCCTAATTTATATGATTTACGATTTAATAATTATTGGTGGAGGTCCTGCTGGTAGTGCTGCCGCTGTGTATGCTGCCCGCAAGCGCCTAAATACCCTTTTGATTACACCTGAATTTGGTGGTCAATCTGTCGTTTCTGAAAAAATTTATAATTGGATTGGTTCAGTCTCTATAGGAGGTGCCGAACTTGCAGAAAATCTTAAAAAACATGTGAATGCAAATGCGAAAGATAGTGATAGTACAGACTCTACTCTTGAGGTAAAAGAAGGAATAAAAGTAAATAACATTTCAAAAAATGGAGAAAATTTCAAAATAAAAACAAATAGAGAAGAAGAGCTCGAAACTAAAACAATTTTAATAACAACAGGAAGTAATCGCAGAAAACTGGAAGCAAAAAATGCAGACAGATTAGAACATAAAGGACTCACTTACTGTGCATCTTGTGATGGACCATTATTTAGTGGTGCCGATGTCGCTGTAATCGGTGGAGGCAATGCAGCATTCGAAAGTGCTTCACAACTTCTTGCTTATTGTAATTCTGTAACACTTATAAATCGAAGTGATACTTTTCGCGCTGATGAAATAACCGTAGAGAAAGTTTTGAAAAACCCTAAAATGAAAGTTCTAAAAAATGTTGAAATCTTAGAAATTAGAGGAGAAAAATTTGTAGAAGGAATAGTGTACCAAGAAAAAGAAACGGGTCTCGAAAAAGAACTAAATGTCTCTGGTATTTTCGTTGAGATAGGTCAGATCCCAAATACAGATTTTGTAAAAGACCTTGTAACACTTGATAAAATCGGAAAAATTGAAATTGATCCTTGGACTGGAGCAACAGAAACTCCTGGAATATGGGCGGCTGGAGATTGTACCAATATCCTCTATCATCAAAACAACATCGCTGTAGGCGATGCTGTTCGTGCTCTTGAAGACATTTATCTTGCAATAAACACTAAGTAAATTATCTATACCTATCCTTTTTATCATCAGCTGAATGATATGAGATATCATCTTCTGTTTCTTTTATCCATTCTGGAATTGGCAAACATTTTCCAAAACGTATTACACACCACTTATCACCTTCTCTGATCAAATTCTCTTCATTAAAATAGTTAGGGTAAGAACCTCGCAATAACTCTACTGTTTCTTTTCTGTCTTTTTCAATATCATCATCTTTAATATTTTTTTCTAGTTTTGTTTTTTCTAATTCTAAAAAAAGTCCCTGTAAAAATCCATAAATTGAATCACTGTCTGGAAAATCCAATTTAGTAGAATCACTCGGAGGAGAACTTCCAATCAATTTATGATAAAAAATGTATTTTTGGTGATCTGGATATTTTTGTTTAAGCATGTGAGAAAAACCAGTTATTTTTGAATTATATTCTCCTCCACCTTTTAAACATGAAAAAAGAACTTTTCTTTTCAAGGAATCAATTTTCGCCAATTCCTCAGAAAAATCTTGCTTTTTATCATTATTTGTATTTAATCCTTCATTTTTACTCATTTTTATATTATATCAAATTTTGTAATTTTTGCGGAGATGGGAGGATTTGAACCTCCGATACCCTTTCGGGTATTCCGGTTTTCGAAACCGGTGCATTAAACCACTCTGCCACATCTCCTTGCTTTATAATCTACCATTTTTGCAATTTTTTGGAAAATGGTGTATTTTAAAACTAGAAAACAAATCATTCACCTTTTAAAAATCAATACGTTATGAAAGAAAAAGCCATCCCAACAAGACTCGAAGAAGCGAGAACATCTCTCGCAAATGAAGTTTTAAACTTCAAAGAAGGCTTCGTAAAAGAAGTAATCACTATTTTGTCTGAAAAGACAAGTCTACCCCTTGCAGACATGATGCAAAAATGCAACGACCAAGAATTAAAAGATTATAAGAAAATGTCGATAAAGGGAAAAATCGTCAGGCGTTTTTTCCAGGGAGACATTCCTTTGATTAGGATCAGAATTGAGTTTTACTCAAACAACACTTTCTCAATATTCTTGAACGGAAACGGCGGCCCCGCAAAAGAAGATAAACTCACAATTAAAAGAATAGACCTGAGGGTCGTAAGTAAAATAAAGAAACATATGGGTGAATAAATATTATCACCTCTCACTCAAAAGCCATCAATCGATGGCTTTTTTTGCAATTTTAAGAAAAAATGTTATTATATTAAGGTTTTTATTTGGCCCTATCGTCTAACGGTTAGGACATCGGCTTTTCAAGCCGGTAATCCGGGTTCGATTCCCGGTAGGGTCACCTTACGAGTTTCTTCATCAATAAATTCAGGTTTTATGCTGTAGATACAACATACTTCAGGGGTTTTAATAGTTGGATAAGCATATAGTAAATTTCTAGGAAAAAGAAGAGCTCTTAAAACTCTCAAATCTTTTACATCTAAACTTTTCCAAGTTTCAGGAAGGTGTTTTAGAAATTCAATACTTGAATCAATAATGTTATCCAATCCTAACTCAGGAGTATTTAACTCACTAGCTTCTTTTTCTAGTTCAGCTATTCCAAATTTTAATTTATCATTAGCTGGAGTAAAATCGTCATCAGATAATTTACCACTAATTCTTAAATCCAATAATTTATCTTTTTTATCTTTCAATTCACAAGTCTTCCTCTCTATTTTCCTCTCTATGTGAGCAATAGATTCAAATTCTGCTTTATGCGCTATTTTGATAGCTTCCTTTAAAACATCAAAATATTCACTCATTGGAACAAGCTCTAAAAGAAACTTTGTAAAATCATTCTCCATATCATCTTTTTTAATAGCCGTCCTTTTTTCACATTCACTATTAACACAACCGTAATATTTATAATATCTTCCAGTTTTACTTCTTGTCTTACCACCAGAGATACTCTTACCACAACCGCTACAAACAACTCCTCTTAATGGATATTCTTGATTGTCTCTATTACGAGGAAGTTTTTTTCCAACATTACCATTCCTAACAGCTTGAGCCTGATTAAATAATTTTTCAGTAATTATACTTTCATGAGTACCTTCTGTTGATATGCCAAACTTCGAAAAAACAATCAGTCCGTAATATATTGGATTTATAATTATTTTAGCAACTAATTGCTGACTCATTTTCATTCCATGCATACTTTTAACTCCCATCTTATTTGCCATTTTTGCCAACTCCTTAAAAGTATATTTACCAGTGGAATATTTCTCAAAAAGCATTCTGACAATAGGAGCCTTGTCCTCATTAGGAGCAATAATTTTACTATCAGCCGAATCACGAGTATTTTTATAACCCCAAGGTGCCACACTGCTCCACAAACCTTTCATCAAACGAGCTTTCATTCCCTCAATTGTTCTCTGAGACCTAACATCATTATCAAATTGAGCAAATGCTGAAAGTATATTTTCATTTAGTTTTCCAGCAGGATCATCTTTGAAGTGTTCAGTAGCAGATACAACCGTAATCCCAAGTTTGTTAAAAAACATTTTTAAAACTTGATAATCCGAAACTGACCTAGAGAGTCTGTCTACCTTGTAAACAACTAATCTACCAATTTGTTTTTTATTTTTGTCACAAAACAGCATCATTTCTTTAAGTTTTGTCCTGTCTGCTGTTTTAGCACTTTCACCCTCCTCCCTGAAAACTGCGAGCACAGAGTATCCATCTTTCTTAGAAGTCTCCGCACAATATTTCTCCTGACTATCTAAACTAAATCCTAACACTTGTTCGTTCGAAGAAACACGAACATAGTGAATATCATTCTTCGGTTTTTCATTTATAATTTTTTTCATTTGTTTTACTTTAATTAAACCTCTTAATCTTGCAACTTCAAAATTTTTCTTAATGAACCCAAATACCAAAAACATCAATAATGGCTACCTTGTTGTGGAGAGAGTACTGAATGAGACTCTCCCCACTTAGGACAATAAAAACTACTAGGAATACTATTTTGCTCGTTTAGTTATGTATTTAGACATTTGATATACCAAGGAAACTATTTTTATACCCCTTCTCTTGAAAAACTTCCTAAAATCTCTAACTTTCTTTGAGTCAGTAAATAATCTTGTAATATCAGAAACAATCAAGACTTTGACTTCCCCTGGATTTGAATCAACATAATTTAATATATTTAAAATACCAATTCTCTTAATATCCTTTCCAGAAACATTTTCTTCCGAAAAAATCTTTGGGAGCTTGCCTAAATTTTCAATTGCGTAGCAAGTTCCAGCATGTACTTGCTCGTTAACAAGATATGGATTATTTGTTTCCTTAAAATAATATCTTGCGTAGATTATCGCAGTTCCTTTAATTTTTTTTATCTTCTCTAAATAATTTTTTGAGTTTTTCATATACTGTTTTTTACGAATTAATATTAATAATCAAAAAAATAAAAATCTAAGGAGAATTTTCTGCTGGTAGCTCAAAACTTACCTGCTCTAGAAATTTAGAGTTCTTTTTTACATGAAAATGAACTAGAAAAAACGCCAAACCAATAAGTTGGCTAGACATCTTTTCTATTTCTTCATTATTTAGTTGAAAGTTTTTCTCTCTAAAGAATTCTTGGAGCTTAGATATTACGGCTTCATGCTCTAGCATAAATGATTTATGCTACTTTTGAGCTAATAACCTTTTAGGCAAAAATAAAAGGCTATACAAACAAAAGTAGTTAAACAAGCACAAAAAAATGTGATTGTTAATTAACTGCTTTTAATTGTTAGCCCTAACGATCTATTGAGTACACCCTTATATCACGATATTGTCCAAGAAAACACAAAGATAGTTACCTAACACTTCCTCGGCGTAGCTCCGGAATGTCAAAAAGACTCTATTAATAATGCGACCTTTATTTAAAGAACCTCATATTAAAATTTACAATAAATAAAAAAATATGCAAGTTAGCTGTTAATAACTTTGTGCATAAAAATTCTTTGTTGTGCTATTATTTACACACAACTTAACATAAGTAGCCTAAACCTTTAGCAATAAAGGCATGGTGAAAGCAAGCCCCCGTAAAAGATAAAGAACTCCTAGTCAGAGTTTGTCTTTTACGGGGCTGTACTTGGAAACAGGTACAGGTGGGTTAAAATCCATCAATCTGATTGGGAGCTTTTTGCTTCCTACCTACTTTATTACCATGGAAAACAACTCAGGAGCAAAAATTTTATCAGGAATAGCAGGAGAATATTTTGTTGCAGGAGAACTTTCTAGAAGAGGTTATATTGCTAGTATAACCCTCAGAAATACAGCACACACCGATGTACTAGCAAGTTATGGGGATAAAGCAGTAAACATTCAAATTAAGACTAGATGTATTGAAAAAGCTGACGGTTGGGATTTGGGTAGCAAACCTTTAGAAACTAGCAAATCAAATAATAATACTTTTTATGTCTTAGTTGCCATTTCATCAAATCCAGATAAGAAAGAAATAGACTACTATATAATTCCCAAAAATGAATTCAATAAAAGAGTTGAAGAAAACTTTCTATATTGGAAATCAAGTAACAAAAGAAATGGAGAAACAAAGAAATCTGAAAGAAGATTCTTCAGAATAAATGAGCATCCAAATTTTAATATTGATAAATATAAGGATAATTGGAGTAAACTTTTTACTTAATTTTGCTATTTCACAAATAGAGGTAAACTTAAATTGTATTCACAAATGTAACCCATAAGAATTATTATCAATTAAGCAAGAAGTAATTTTATGAAATTAAATATTAAGGAATTGCTAGATTTTTTTGACGATAAAAAAGATTCCTTCAAAGGAGATGCAAATGCAATCATGTCCATTCTTGGTGAAGATTTAAATTCTGCAGTATATAAACATTTTAGAAAGAACAAAGTGGAAATTCTAGAAGATTCAGTTGTATCCGGCATGAAGAAAGGAAAATGGCTGGATAAATGGATGTTGGATGGCAAAACATTATATCAATGCGAAATTAAAAATTGGGCATCGACTAGTCTACTTGGTAAGCAATTAAGATCCGATGCTAGTGAAGAAGAAATAAAAGAAGTTGTTAAATATCATTGGGACCATGAATTAAATATCAGATTTTCAAAAAAGGTAGAACATCCTAATAATGTTACTAAAGTACTACTTAAAATGAAGCCACCAAAAGAGTTAAATAAATTAAAAATTGAGCCATTAGTTATATATTGGATGCCTATCTCTTCAAGCTTAAACCCTTTATCTGTCCTTCCTATAAAAACTTTACACTTGCCAATAAAAACCGAATTTTCAGAACTGCAAATCTTTTCTGTATCTTTATATCTACATCAGTTATATAAAAATGGTAAAGGTGAGAAGTTTATTGAATTAGATATGCCACATTTCGAACATAGAATGAAGATATTAAACAAATTACAAAATAAATAATA
>CAIVNB010000076.1 GCA_903907175.1 uncultured bacterium | reverse complement strand
TTAATCCGTAACTCCGCTATCAATTTACGTAATATTTAAATTTAGCTTTTCAAGAAGAACTTGTACTGGTTTTGTTATTTCTGATAACATCCAATTTCCATTAATTTTTATTTTTTTAATACGATGCGTGAACTTTAAAAAATCCGTAACAGAATATTTTTTAATAAGTTTATGTTCAATTAATTTTTGATAAATGATGTAATAACATTGTAAAGCGACATGGTTCACAAACATCCATCCGTTTAAAGCATCATCACTGTGCATATATGTTCTGTCAGCATAAAGAATATTTTTCAATGCATCAAACATGGTTTCTACATTTGTTCTTGATTTGTATTGTATATATACATCTTCAGCTGTTTTCTGGTTGTTGTTGTTTATTAATGCTAATGTTCCAAAGTGGGGTTCTTTTTCATAAAAACTGTCCATAGTATAGTTTTCCTTTCCCGCTTCTACACGTTTTAAGTAGTCTTTTTCTTCAGCTATTTTTAATTCCTGATTCAAATAAACGGTAACTTTGTTTTTTGTTTTATACCAAATTACTTTTTCATTGAATATAAAAAATCCATTCCAGCTTTTTTTAGTAAACGTAGCTGATGTCGGATAGGGAATAAGTTTAGACCCTCTTTGTAATGGTATTATATAATTTAATTGAGCTTTATCCAAAGTACCAATGTTCTTTTTAGAATAAAATCCTTTATCGGCTATTAGTGTTACATTTTTTAAACCACACTCTTGCATGGTAAGTATAAAGGCTTTTACATCCTTGATATTTCCCGGTAGTAGCCGGTAATATACTGGTTCGTGCTGCTGGGCTGAAAACAAGTACATCAAATTTACTTGTGGCTCAAACGACATAGAGCTATTGTAACCGCTTTTTGCTGCTTCTATTTGTCGAGAACAAGTAATAATGTGGGTCATATCTAACAATACTTTTTCTCCTTCTCTTATAAAAAGTTTTTGATACTCCATTATCTTTTCCCGGTTCGCTCCAATTCTTCTTATTAACTGACTAATGCTTTTATCAGAAACCGTTGTTTCTTTCCATACTTCGCTTAAAAATGAGTGCATAAAATAAATGGGTACATTTTTTATGGGTGATTGTTCGGTTAATCGAAAAAAGGCAAATAAAAATAAAGGTTTGGCATCTTCACCAAAAACTTTTTCTAACCCCTCTATTTGTTTGGATGCTAACTGTGTTACAAGTTGCTGAGTACCGTATTCCTTGGTAGTAAGATTATCCACAATTGGTAGTTGTTCGGCTAACTGTCTCAGTTTATCTTTTGACGACAAAATAAAACCATCCTGTTCGGTGATTTTCCCAAGAAGTTTGCCTGTTATCTTTTTAGCGCGTTTTAAAACAGCATCATACTTGCTACTAATAGCATACAAATAGTAGTTCCCATTGATATGGCGAAGTTCTGTGCCTGGTTTGCGATATTGAGTAGCCCAGCTTGGATGTACTGATTCAGGATTCTTTCTTTTTGATTTTTGTTTTTTCATATTATTACGTATTTACGTAATACAAAAAAACAATAAAAAAAAACAGCATTGCAAGGTGGCTGTTGATTTTTATCAACATTTTATTAACATGTTACGTAAAATTTAGGCGGAGTTACGG
>CAIVNB010000075.1 GCA_903907175.1 uncultured bacterium | reverse complement strand
CCATTTCAATCGGAGCAGGAGCAATGCCTGATTTTGCTTCTTTAAGTTGAGCTTGCCCTAAAATTCCAACTGGGAAATGGAACACGGAAGACAATTCTTTTAAGTTCATCGGCAAAATTTTATTAGGAGAAAAAGTCCTATAAGAAAAATCATGAAAAAGCTGTTTTAAATCACCCCCTTTGAGTTCTTCAAAAACAAATCCATTACTTGCTGCTTCGGTAAATTGATTAAAGGAAGATTCTATTTCTTTTAATATCGCTTCTGCTCTTTCTTTAGACTCTCCAGAAGTAACAATACGAATATTTGCTTTTAAAATCGTACTTTTTAATTTATTTCCTATTTTCTCAACCGCACCTTCATCTACTGCGCGCCTGCCTTCTATATATTTTTCTTTCTTTTCTTGATTTGGTTTTTTATTAAAAACAATTTCTTTTGAAATTCTAAAAATATCTTTACTGAGTTTATAAAAACCATCCGTCGCATACTTTATTGATTTATGATCTTTTACCTCATCTAATATGTAGTGAAAATCATTTATAAATTTATTACCAGCCGGAGCGATAACAAGCTGAATAGCAGCCCCCTCGCCTTCAGTTTTTAATTTAGAAAAAACGTTAAGTATCATATTCATTGGATCGTGTTCTATATTGTCGTATGTTTTTATTGGCAAAACCCCATGCTCTGTGAACTTTGCATACGCCCCGACTGACCCACCATTTTCATTAAAGATATTGTAATCATCTGGAACATCTTTTATTTTTGCATCATGATAAAATGCTAAAACTTGTTTCTCAAAAAGAGAAATGTGTTTGTTGGGTATCGCTGCGTAAATAATGACCTGATCACTATTGTTAGTTAATGCTACTTCCAAAGTAAAATAGTTTTCTTTTTCATTGTTATATCCTTCTGAAATTGAATGCATGCCAGCGTAAAATTGCTCCATTGCACTTATAAATTCCTTAAAACCTTTTTGCTTATCAGCCTCGTCAATCGGAGGAGGAAGTGTAATTTCAAAGAGTGTCATATTTAGTGATTTATAAAGCGGAGTACCTTCTTTAAGATCAGGAATAGCCTGCCCAGTCTTTAAGTATTGAACAAGTAATCTTTGAAGATCATCATCAATGTGAGGACTATTCATTGATTCAGCTACTGATAATGCATTTCTTATTCCTTTTGTAATTACGATACCCAACAACTCTTCCATTACGACATCGTGCTTTTCGGGTTTTAATTTTAAGACAATTTCCCCTGTTTCTTTTTCAGTCAGTAAGTTTTCTTTTTGGATTATTTCTTTTGCTGCTATTTTTTTATAGTCCACAAACAAGCGACTAGCAGCATTTTCTTTTGCGTGTTCAAAATGTCCTTTATCAATGAGCTCTTGTTCTCTTCTTGCAAGATGAGTACGCAAATAATCAAGCTCTTCCTTGGGAGTTTTAAATTTGGGCATTTCTTTAAAGAAAGATGGTTCCATATATTTTAATTATACCTTAATCTTTTAATTTTTAATAATGATTTATATAAGGAATATAAGAGTTTTATCTTATTCACACCACATGTTTGACTTAAAATCAAATACATGCTAATGTAAGGAAAAATAAGAGTACATTTATGGTTTTTCATATCCCCCACTTTTTAGTTAGTTTAAGCGCCAGTAATACATTTTCGGGCTTTTAAACTAACTAAAAATGTGACTATTATGAAGAAGAACATCATTAAAAAAATGTTCTTCCCTGACAAAAAAAACAAGGAGGAACAAAAAAAATTGGAGTATCAGGAGGCGTCATTACAGATGCAACCCAAAATAATCCAAAAAACGGTCCTCCCCGGAGAAGTAATCCTCCGCGAAGGAAGCGTAATAAAACAAATTGACTGGAGTATGAATTGACCTCATCCTCCAAAATACACCATAAATCCTGGGAAAATACATCATATTCCCAGGTATTTTTTTAATCAAAAAAACTTGACATTTCTAGTCTTATATGATATACTGGCTTAAGTATTATATTCTTTAAAGAAAAGGTATATAATATTAACGTCAATTTATTAAAAATAATAAAAAAAATATATGAACGAAAACCCACCAATAACAAAAAGTGAAGTAGAAAAAGAAATCGATTCTCCAGTTTTAGATAATGGATTAAAAGAACAAGTGATGAAAAATATGTCCCCTGAGGAAAAATTGGACATAGGGAATAAAGGAAAAGAAAAAAGTAAAAAAGAAGTTGCTAAAGAATTAGTTTCTTTTATTGATGAACAAAAAAAAGAAATTACAAAAGAAATGACATTGAAAGAAAAAATAATGCAGAGTTTCGGAACAGCGATAGGAGGTCAATCTAATGTTTACAATTTCTTTTCGATCATGAAAGACCAAATTGAAAAATGGACCGAATTCAATAGTATTAAACCTACAAACACACAAGAACTAAAGAATATAATAGAAGATGCCAAGAAGGATAACTTCAAAGGATCTATTGGAACTACAAATGAAACTCCTCCTGGTATATTCTACAAAACTGGAGATAAGACAAAATGGACTAACGAATCAACAAAAGTTATGGAATAAAAAAATCTAAATCAAAAAATCCCCTAAATGGGGATTTTTTGATTGTGGTTATAAAAGCTATATTTATAAAAAGCCTTATTTTACAATATTTTTTTGTAATATTATTATATATTACTTGACTTTTGTCAAGCAATATGCTATGCTCTTAAGATATATTGTTCTTTAAATACATGGTTTTGATATTATGTTTTTTGTCAGATTGTCCCCGTCTCTTGAGAGGGGTAGGGACAATCTGATAATTAACGTAATTTAATTTAACTTCGGGGTAAAAACCCCCACTAAAACAAAAAACCATGAAAACAACAAAGAATGTTTCCCTTGGCGTTATTGCCCTCATCGCAATCATTGCCATTATGAGCTCCTGCAATGCAACTTCAAAAGGAACAGCTTATGTATCTCCCGCCGGAAGAAGCATCGGAAGCACCGGACAGGGTCATTTAAACCCCTGTGCAAGCCTTGGTATCCGTCGGTATTAAAAGCCCGCCGAACAACATTAGAAACCATGCATCCCAAAAAGGATTCATGGTTTTTTTATTTAAGTAAAGTTACCCGTCCGTAATTTTAACGAAGGAGGGTTAAAATTTCTGGCTCCCCTTCTGTAATTAAAATAGTATGTTCAAAGTGAGCACTTTTTTTTCTGTCAGCTGTACGAAAAGTCCATCCATCGTCGTCTATCGTAACGTTCTTTG
>CAIVNB010000074.1 GCA_903907175.1 uncultured bacterium | reverse complement strand
TGGTGGTATGACGATACATTCCTGGAGCGGAATTGGAATAAAAAATAAATTAGATAAATATGATTTAGATAAAATTGCGAGCAATGAATATGTCTCACGTAGAATTCGACGCGCAAAAGTTTTAGTAATTGATGAAATTTCGATGCTCTCATTGGGAACGCTTGATATGGTTGAAGCGGCATGCAGAGAAGTGAAACAGTCGGGTGATGCCTTCGGAGGGCTTCAAGTAGTTTTTGTCGGAGATTTTTTTCAATTACCACCGGTGGTGAGAAATATTATTGAGGATAACCAACAAATGCAACTAATCGAAGAAGAGCCACGATCTATTTTTGCATGTGATTCAAATGCGTGGGAGAGGGCAACACCAGTAGTATGTTATATCGGGGAACAATATCGTCAAGACGATACTGAATTTCTTTCTATTCTTTCAGCAATTCGCACCAATACTTTCAATAAAAAACACTTTGAAAAAATTCTTTCGCGAAAAATTGAGAAGAATAATTTTCCCAAAAATGTTCCGAAACTTTATTCGCACAATATAAATGTAGATAGTGTTAATAACGAAACTCTATCGAAAATCGAAAACGATGAAGAAAAATTTATTATGGATTTCGAAGGTCGAGATATGTTGGTTTCGATTTTGAAAAAAGGATGTCTTTCGCCAGAAATTTTGTGTTTAAAAATTGGTGCCGAGGTAATGTTTACCAAAAATAATCTAAAAGAAGGATATGTAAATGGCACATTGGGCACTGTGGTTGATTTTACTGCTCTACGAAGACACCCAATTGTTAGAACCAGAAATGGCAGAAGGGTAGAAGTAGAGCCGATGGAATGGGTAGTCGAGGAGAATGGCAAAATTAAAGCGAAAATAATTCAAATTCCACTACGTCTCGCTTGGGCAATAACTGTGCATAAAAGCCAAGGAATGAGCATGGATAGTGCAATAATGGATTTGTCGGGAGTTTTTGAATATGGGCAAGGGTATGTTGCACTTTCTCGGGTGCGACGACTCTCAGGGCTCTATATTGTAGGGCTTTCGGAGAAAGCATTTAAAGTGCATCCGGAAATTTTGGAAAAAGATAAAATATTTCGGCAAGAATCAGAGGAGGCTGAAAAAGTATTTGGAAAGTTAGAAAAAGAAAAATTAAATAAAATGCATGATGATTTTATTCTTGCGATGAGTGGAAAAGTGAAAAAAGGAATTAAAAAGATAAAAAATAAAACAGAAAAAAATCCTGGGACAAGTTTTGAAGAAATTAGAAAAAAATTTCCAAAAGCATATATGCCGTGGGGAAAAGAAGAAGACGAGAAACTTAAAAAACTTTTTACAAAAAATATTAAAATAAAAGATTTAGCCAAAGAGTTTGGTCGCAAAAGAGGAGCAATCTCTGCAAGACTAAAAAAATTAGGATTAATAAAAGATTAATCCCTATAGATAGAAGAAATATATTTTTTTATTTGAGCTACGCCATTTTTTATGTTTTCTTCTGACGAGACATAAGAGAATCGTACAAAATCTTCACCGAAATCTCCAAATACAGTGCCAGGGAGAATTAAAACATTCGCTTTTTTCATAATTCTATCGCATAGTTCTTCTGCAGTTATATTAAGTTTGTCTATTATTTTTCGAACATTAACCATCAAATAGAATGCTCCCTCTGGAGAATGGCATTTAACTCCCGGAATATCATTTATTAGTTTAACCAACAGATCTCTTCTCTTTTTGTATTCGTTGGTCATTCTTACTACTTCTTTTTGTGGACCGACAACTGCTTCAAGCGCTGCATATTGAGCAAGAGAGTTAGCGCAAGAAGTGTCATTACAAGCGAGTCGTTCAAGGGTTGCCAACATCTCTTTATTTTTTGTTACACCCCAACCAATACGATAACCAGTCATGGCATATGTTTTAGAAGTTCCGTTTAGTATGACTGTGCGTTCACTCATACCAGGGATACTTGCAATTGAGAAATGTTTACCTTTGTGGATTATTTCATTATAAATTTCATCAGATAAAACCCACAAATCATTTTGTTTTGCAATTTTTGCAACTTCTCTAATAAGTTTTTCATCAAAAACTGCGCCAGTCGGGTTTTGTGGTGAATTTAGAATAATTAATTTTGTTTTTTTTGTTATTTTTTTCTTAAGTTCTTTTATGTCTAAACAAAAATTATTTTCTTCTTTTAATTCTAAAGGGACAACTTTACCACCTAGATATTCTGTCACTGAACCATAAATAGGGAATGCGGGGTTAGGGATGATTATTTCATCTCCTTCATCAACAAGGGCGTTCAACATGTAAAAAATTATTGGCTTTGCTCCAGCTGTTATTATTACGTCTTCTTTTTTATAATTTATTTTTGTGTATGAGCTTATTTTTTTGGCGACAGCTTCACGCAATTCTGGTATTCCAAGAGTAGGGGTGTAATGAGTTTTATTATTTTTAACAGCTTCTATCGTGGCTTGGTTGATGTTTTTAGGAGTATCAAAACTTGGTTCTCCAATTTGAAGATAGATGAGGTTTTTGCCTTTTGGCTTTAACACTTCTCTTTCAAATTTTTTTGCCTTTTCTATTACAGAAAACGCATTTTCTGTGCCTAAGTTAGGAATTCTTTTTGAAAATTGTTTCATGTTTCTATTATACCCTCAGTAGCAGATTTTTACAAAAACTCGCTACGGGGCTCGCTCTTTTTCAAAATTATGCGATAATTATGAGTATTATGCGAAAGAGTATTTTAGAGAAAATTTTTAGCATGCCAGCAGAAGTACTTGAAAAAAGTGTTGAATTAGAACATGAAATAAAAGATGATATTGAGAATCAAAAAACTGTAAAAGAAGCAAAAGAGTATTGGAAGACATTGGGTCCAGGCCTTACAACTGGGGCTGCTGACGATGATCCTTCTGGTATTGCTACATACTCGCAAATGGGTGCTTCAAGGGGGTTCAATCTAATTTGGCTTTCACTTTTTTCTTTCCCTCTTATGGCAGTAGTACAAGAAATGTGTGCAAGAATAGGGCTTGCTACGGGGGTAGGGCTAGCTACAAACATAAAAAGACACTTTTCAAAAAAAGTTTTATATTTTTGTGTAGTTTTACTTCTTTTTGCAAACGTTTTTAACATAGGAGCAGACCTTGGGGCGATGGCAAAAGGAACACAGTTGATTTTTCCGAAATTAAATTTTATTTTTTTAGTTATAGGGTTTGCGGTACTTTCTTTAGGACTTCAGATTTTTATTCCTTATAAAAAATATTCGAAATATTTAAAATATTTGGCTTTGATCCTTCTCGCTTATGTAATCACAGCATTTTATGTAAATATAAATTGGGGAGATGTGTTTAGACATTTAATTGTCCCAACAGTCTCATTTACAAAAGATGAAATTATTTTAATTTGTGCTGCATTTGGTACTACTATATCTCCTTATTTATTTTTTTGGCAAACTTCGCAAGAAGTAGAAGAACAGATAGAAAAGGGTGAAAGAACTGAAGAAAAACGAAAAACCATGACTACTGATATGGATATTCGTAAAATGAGAATTGATGTTTGGTCTGGAATGTTTTTTTCAAATCTCATTATGTTTTTTATAATTGCTACTTGTGCTGCGGCATTGTTTACAAATGGTATTACAAATATTGGCACAGCCGCAGATGCAGCACAAGCTCTACGACCTTTTGCGGGTGATTTTGCTTTTGGCTTGTTTGCTATTGGAATTTTAGGGGTAGGACTTTTGGCGATTCCAGTGCTTGCAGGTTCAGCGTCTTACGCAATGTCTGAAGCATTTAATTGGAAAACTGGGCTTTATAGAAAACTTAAACAAGCCACTTCTTTTTATGGAGTGATAATTATAGCTATGATTTTGGGGATTGGATTAAATTTTATCGGACTTGATCCAATAAAAGCACTGATTTATTCGGCTGTATTGAATGGTGTGATTTCACCAGTTATAATATTTTTTATTGTTCGCTTGGGCTCAAGTGAAGAGGTAATGGGTAGATTTAAAAACAAAAAGGTTGCCAACGTTTTAGGTTGGTTTACTGTTTTGCTATTATCGATAGTAAGTATTGGGACGATAATTTTTATCTTTGTATAATTTATGGAAATTTTAAAAAATTATGATTTAACAAAATTAAATACTTTTGGGATACACGCAAAAGCACTTTATTTTATTGAATTAAAAAATGAATTAGAGTTACAGGAGTTATTTAAAATTCCAGAATTTAAAAAAAATGAAAAACTTTTTCTAGGTGGTGGAAGTAATATTTTGTTTATAAAAGATTTTTATGGAATAGTTGTTTCCAATAGATTAAAGGGAATTGAAGTACTAAAAGAAACAGAAGATTTTGTCTTAATAAAATCCATGGGAGGTGAGTGGTGGAATGATCTAGTGAATTTTTCAGTAGACCGTGGCTATTGGGGTATTGAAAATTTATCTTTAGTTCCAGGCACGGTTGGAGCTACTCCAGTGCAGAATATTGGGGCATATGGCGTTGAAATAAAAGATGTTTTAGAAAATGTTGAAGCTTATGAAATAAATACTGGAGAAAAGAAAGTTTTTTCAAATAAAGAATGCAAATTTGGGTACAGAGACAGTGTTTTCAAAGGGGAATTGAAAGGGCAATATTTTATTTCAGCGGTAGTTGTAAAACTATATAAAAAGGAAAGCAAAAACATAAGGTATAAGACATTACAAGAATATTTAGAAAAAAATAATATAGAAGTAACGGGGCCGAAAACAATTAGCGACGCAGTCACAGAAATTCGTAAAAGCAAATTGCCAGATCCAAAAATTTTAGGCAATGCGGGAAGTTTTTTCAAAAATGTTTATGTTGATCAAGAAAAATTTGAAAGGTTAAAAAAAGAATTTCCAGATGTCCCTTCATTTAACGAGGACAATCTCATAAAAATACCTTCAGGTTGGCTTATCGAGAATTGTGGATGGAAAGGGAAAAGACTTGGGAAAGTTGGAATACATGAGCGTCAAGCTCTTGTATTGGTTAATTATGGAGGGGCAACAGGAGAAGAAGTAAAAAATCTAGCATTTCAAGTAATTGATTCCGTTTATCAAAAATTTGGACTCAAACTTGTTCCAGAAGTTAATTTTATCTAAAAAATCAGTAAGAAATTCCTTTTTGAAACGTCAATTTGATTTAGACACCTTCGGGTGTATAATCAAGCTATTAAAAGTTTAATAAATTATAAAAACAAAATAAAATTATGAAAAAAGAAAATAATATGATGATAGTTTGGGTTTTGATAGTTTTAGTAGTTATTGGAGGGTTAATTTACATTACAATTAATAAGAGTCCTGCTCCTAAAGAAAATATTGGGGTAGAGCAAAATACAAATATGGGAAATACACAAAATGTGCAAAATACTGAGGGAGTAAAAATTACAACACTAAAAGAAGGAACGGGGGAAGTCGCAAAAGCAGGGGATACTGTTGCAATGAATTATACAGGAACGCTCACAGATGGGACTACTTTTGATTCAAACGTTGACCCAAAGTTCAATCACGTTCAACCTTTTGTTTTTACTATAGGCGCTGGGCAGGTTATTAAAGGTTGGGATGTTGGTGTTGCTGGCATGAAAGTTGGAGAACAAAGAAAACTCGAGCTAGCACCTCTATTTGCCTATGGGTCAAGTGGGGCAGGAGGAGTAATTCCACCAAATGCAACGTTGATTTTTGAAGTCGAATTATTAGGGATTAAGAAATAAAATTTTATGATTACTTGGGAAGAATTTAAAACAAATAAAAAATATTGGGTTTTGGCGGTAGTAATTTTTGTTATTTTATGTGTGATTTGCGGAGGACGAGATGATCGAAATGAAAATAAATACCAAAATGGTAACCAAAATATTATTACCATTACTGGACATGGGGAAGTTCAAGCAGCCCCTGATATTGCTAATGTTTCTTTTACTATTAGGAAAGAGGCAAAAACAGTAAAAGATGCTCAGACACAAGTGAGTGAAGTTGAGGCAAGAGTTTTAGCAGCTTTAAAAGTAAATAATGTTTTGGAAAAAGATATTAAGACAGTAAGTGTTTCATTTAATCCAAAGTATGAGTATAGATATGACAAACAAGTAGTGCCATGTACTCAATATAATTGTCCACCAAATAATGGCAACAATGTCATTGTTGGGTATGAAGCATATGAAAATATAAGTATAAAGATTAGAAATACGGATAGTGCTGGCAAGATTATACAAGATCTTGGAGCTCTTGGAGTGACAGATCTTTATGGGCCCAATTTTACGATAGACAATGAAGATGGATTAAAAGTACAAGCTCGAAAGGAGGCCATAGATGATGCAAAAAATAAAGCAAAAATTTTAGCAAAAGACTTAGAAATTAGACTGGGCAAAATGACCTCTTTTAGTGAAAATGGGAATTATCCGATGCCAATGTATACTAATAGTCTTGCAAAAATGGATAGTGTTTCAGCAGCAGGATCCGCTCCAGCAGTACTTCCAGTTGGTGAAAACACAATCAGTTCAGACGTAACTATTACTTATGAAATAAAATAATTGACTATTTTATAGGTTTGGAGTAGTATTAAAAAAGCCCTTGAAAGGGGGCTTTTTTAAAAACGGAGGTTTAACTAATGCCTTAATTGGCGAAATTTATGTCAAAAATAACCGAATATTTTAAAGAAATTCAAGCAGAATTAAAACATGTAGTTTGGCCTAGTAGGAATCAAACTATTTTTTACACTTTAATAGTCATCGTACTTTCAGTTGTTGTTGCTTATTTTTTGGGTATTTTTGATTTTATTTTCTCACAAGGATTGGGCAAAATAATTTCATTTTAATTTTTAAATTTTATGTCAAAACAAGAAATACAAGGAGTTAGAAATTGGTATGCTATTCACACTTATGCAGGATATGAAAATGCGGTTCTTAGAAATTTACGTCAGCGCATAGATTCACTCGGAATGAACGATAAAATTTTTAATGTTATCGTGCCAATTGAAAAAAAAATAAAGATAAAGGCAGGAAAAAGAGTTGAGGTAGAAGAAAAAATCTATCCTGGATATGTACTTGTAGACATGATCGTAACGGATGATTCTTGGTATGTTGTTCGCAACACTCCTCGTGTTACGGGGTTCGTGGGAGCAGGAGTCAATCCAGTACCTCTTAAAAAAGAGGAAGTAGATTATTTGTTTAAGAAAATGGATCAGAGTACCATTAAACATAAGATTGATATTGCAATTAATGAAATAGTTAGAATTGTGGATGGTCCGTTTAAAGATCTTGAAGGAAAAGTAAATTCAGTAGACGGAGAGCGTGGAAAAATAAAAGTGCTTGTCTCAATGTTCGGTCGTGAGACACCAGTCGAGCTCGACTTTCTTCAGGTCAAAAAAATCTAAAAATAATACTTGTCCCGTTGTAAATTTTTGATTAGCTTCAAATCAAAAAAATAGACAAAAAGGACAAAATAGTATAGATTAATATTATTAATTATAAATAAAATTTATTACTGGGATGGCAAAGAAAATAACAAAAAAAATAAAATTACAAATACAAGCAGCAAAAGCAACTCCTGCTCCACCATTAGGGCCTGCATTAGGGCAAGCGGGTATTAATATCGGTGATTTCGTAACTAAATTTAATGCTGCAACTCAAAAAATGGTAGGAGATAAGGTTTCTGTGGTTGTTACTGTATATGAAGATAGAACTTATGATTTTACTGTCAAAACCCCTCCAGTAACAGGGCTTATTTTAAAGGCCGCTGGCATTGAGAAAGGATCAGGTAAAAATGCTGTGACTAAAGTTGGTAAAATCACTCGTGCTCAAGCATTGGAGATTGCTAATAAAAAAATGAAAGATTTGAATGCCAAAGATGAACAAGGTGCTATAAATATCGTGGCTGGTTCTGCTCGATCAATGGGTATCGAGGTAATATAAATTACTAAATGTATAATAATGCAAACTCTTACAGAATTAGATTATAAAAAAATTCTTGTTTGTTTAACGCTTTATCTCAGCTCTCTTTTTGCGGCTAATACTTTAGGGATAAAATTAATGCCTTTTCTTTTTGGTACCCATCTTTCGGTGGCTGTTTTTTGTTTTCCAATAGTCTTCATAATGACAGATGTTATTGGTGAAGTTTATGGCAAAAAAATGGCGAAGAATTTTGTTCTAGCCGGTATTCTTTCTATTCTAATATTTTTGTTGTACTCAGCTATTTCCATAATTGTACCTTGGGCAAAATCAGGGATGTGGGCACATGATGGGTATAATCTTATTTTTGGTATTTCTGTGCGTTTCTCGATAGCTTCACTTGTGGCTTATGTAATAGGCGAATATCAAGATGTTTTTTCTTTTTTCTTTTTCAAAAAAAATATTGGAGCAAAATATTTCTGGATACGCTCTAATCTTTCTAACCTCTGGTCCCAACTACTCGATTCTTCTATTTTTATGTTTATTGCTTATCTTGGCGTA
>CAIVNB010000073.1 GCA_903907175.1 uncultured bacterium | reverse complement strand
TGATATCTTAAATATAGTTAAAAAATTTATTTCCGCCCTTAGCTCAGCTGGTAGAGCAGATCCCTCTTAAGGATAAGGTCCTCGGTTCGATCCCGAGAGGGCGGACAAGCCAAGTTTTATAGTGTATAATTTGACTTACAAAACAATGCCGAGGTGGCGAAATTGGCAGACGCACTTGCCTTAGGAGCAAGCGAGAGTAATCTCATGGGAGTTCAAGTCTCCCCCTCGGCACAAATTTATTTTATGCGAAGCAATTCGTCAATTTTTTGCCTATTTTTCTCTCCTTGGTCTATTTGTATATCCAAGAAGGGGATAATCTTCGTATTCATTTTTCCTTTTAGAAAATCTCTAATTTCAGCTCTCTTTCTCTTTGCAAACTCAAGTGCATCGTGTTCTTTGCTATTTGGAAGTACCGTTATAAATATTGTCGCTTTTTTAAGATCAGGAGAAGTATTACAAGAAATGACAGTAATAAGAGATGTACGATTATTTTCTCGTCCTAAAAATTCTGCCGCCAATTCTTTTATTTGATTTGCTACTTTTTCGTTTCTTTGCATTTTATTTTTTGGTGATAGTAAAGGATTCTATGATATCTCCTGCCACAATTTCTATTTTTGATTCGATCATCATTCCAAATTCAGAACCCTCTTCCACAATGGAAGTTTTCACCTTATTTTTTTCTAGATTTACAATTTTTCCAGAGCCAATCTCAAAATCTCGTCGTAGGATTTTTATAGCGCTATTTAAGGCGATTTGTCCTTCGACAACTTTTCCACCCATTATTTGGCGCTCTTTTGTACGGCTAAAGGTTTTTAGAATTTTAGCTTTTCCGATTGTTTCTGCAGTTTCTATTTTCAATCTTCTCTTAGACATTTCATCTGTGAGCCATTCAGTCATTTTATAAATAATATCAAAGTAGGCGATAGTAATACCTCTTTTTTCTGCTAGATCTATCGCACTTCTGTCTGCTTTTACATTAAACCCGATAACAAGTGCATCTGTGCACGTAGCTACCGATTTTATGTCAGATTCAGATATTATACCAGCTCCTTTTTGGATTATTTTAAACAACGTATGTTCGTCTTTTATTTTTCCGATTTCTTTTTCTATCGCTTCAAGAGTGCCCGATACATCAGCTTTGATTACGATCGGGATTATTTTTTTATTTGTGCCATCAGAACTTAATATTTTTTCACAGCTTATTTCTATTTTTGTATTTTTTATATATTCTTCGGCATCCCGTTTATTTTTGAATGACTTAAATTCTGCTCCAACTTTCGGCATTTTACTGAAACCAACTAGACGTATTGGAGAAGAAAAAGTTGCTTCATTTATCATTTTCCCTAAAAAATTTTCGATAATTTTTGTAGAACATGCTGCGTCTCCAACTACTGTGACCATTCCTTTTTTTAATGAGCCATTCTTTATTACAAGAGAGGCTTCTATCCCACGCCTAGGGTCGAGATTTGCTTCTATTACTTGGCCTGTTGCCTCAAGCTCGGGATTACCTGTGAAGTTTTCCATTTCTGCCAAGAGTAGAATCAATGATAGTAGGTTATCTATTCCAGTCCCAACTTTGGCAGAAATTTCTGCATATGGTATTTTACCACCATAATTTTCTAAGTAGATTTCGTTTTCTGCCAATTCCATTTTTGTTTTTTCTACATTTGCACCTGGCTTATCAATCTTGTTGATTGCTACAATGCATGGAATTTTACTTTCTACGATTGTTTTCCAGGTTTCAATGGTTTGGCTTTTTACGCCATCTTCAGCTGAAACAACGAGTATTGCAATGTCAGCGATAAGTGCACCTCTTTCACGCATCTGAGAAAATGCTTCATGCCCAGGGGTGTCTAAAAAGGTTATCTTCTTATTTATCCCTCGTTCATCTTTGTGGATTACTTCATAAGCAGAAATATTTTGGGTAATACCTCCTGCCTCTTTTTCAACGACATTACTTTTTCTTATATAGTCAAGAAGAGTCGATTTGCCATGGTCAATATGCCCCATTATTACAACAATAGGTGGCCTTTCGATATTTTTTTGTTCTGTTTTTGTATTTTGCATTTTACTTTATAAACTTTCTACTTTACAAACTTTATGAACTTTTTTTATACCTTTGCTTTTTCTAACGATTTTCTTTCTTCTTCTGTCAATTCATATTCGGATTTTCCATTTTTTATTGGCTTAGCAAATATACTCATTCTTTCTCTGGAATATAAACTTGAAAGTACGACACCATCACCATCTTCATTGAGCATTCCAATTGCAAAACTCTGGTTACTGCCTTGGTCGGGGAATGGGTTGAATCGTACAGTCTCAAGTCCTCGAATGCTTTTTTTGAGCTTAGTATTTATTTCCTTTAATTCTTTTTCAGTATTTTCTTTTGCTATTTTTAGTTTAGAGATTTCATCTTCTAAATTTATAATCGTGTCTTCCAAATCTTTTGCTTTTTTGCCAATGAAGAATCGTTTTAAACGTTTCTCCGTATTAATTATCCAAATAGCACCAATTAAGATGGCAAAAAAAGTTATAACAAAAAAAATAATTTGAAGCTTTATATTCATATCATTCCATACTATACTATATTGATGTTAAAATCAAAGGTTATATATATGGATTACGCTGCTTCGGCTTCACCAAATCCAAGCTCGATTCATCTTTTTGGGGTAGAAGCAAGAAATAAATTACAAAATGCACGAAAGGAAGTTGCTAATATTTTATATACACAACCTGAAAATATAATTTTTACGAGCGGGGGTACCGAAAGTAATAATCTTGCCATAATTGGAATCGTAGAAAAGTATCTTGAAATTTTTTATCCGCGAGGGTCCCGTACTGTACTCGGGGAAGGGCGCAGTGGGAAAAAATTTCAAGATACTTTTCGAAGACCGCATATTATAACCACTAACATCGAACATCCTTCAGTGCTTGAAACTTTTAAATTACTTGAAAAAAGAAAGCTCGCACAAATTTCTATAGTACCAGTTGAGCCAAATGGAATAGTGGATCCAAAAAAAATAAAAAAAGAAATAAAAGAAAATACTGTGCTTGTGTCTGTTATGTATGCCAACAACGAAATTGGTACGATTCAACCAATTAAAGAAATTGCAAAAGAAATAAGACATTATAAAAAAGAAACAAAAGAGATTTTAGAGACTTGGGAGCACGACGGTGCGAGCACGAGGAATTTTTTAGCAAAAAAATATCCGTACTCTAAAATCCCTTTTGTTTCTGGTCTACCTTTTTTTCATACTGACGCAGTGCAAGCAGTGAATTATCTAGATATAAACGTAGAGAAACTTGGCGTAGATTTGCTATCTCTTTCTGGTTCAAAGATAGAAGGTGGAGGGCGCGTTGGAATTCTTTATAAAAGAAAGACTGTCCCTCTTGTAAACATATTTGGTGGTGGAGATCAAGAAATGGGTCTACGACCAGGAACAGAGAATTTACCAGAGATTTTAAAATTTTCTATTGCGCTAAAATTAACAAATAAAATTAAAGAAAAAGAAGGGCAACGCCTTACAAAACTTCGTGATTATTTTTTTAAAAAATTACCTAAAGAATTTATACTTAATGGTGATCTTAATTCTAGGTTACCAAATAATATAAATATCACGATTCCAAAGATTCCGAGTGATCTTTTGGTTATTGAACTTTCAGTTCGTGGCGTCATGGTGTCTTCAAAAAGTGCTTGTAAAAGTTCGAGTAAAGATGGTTCATATGTAATAAAAGCAATACATCCAGAAATTGATAGAGATATCGGGGGGTTACGTTTTTCTCTAGGAAGAGATACAACAAAAAGTGATATTGATTACACTATCAGATCTTTATCTATAATTTTGAAAAAACTAAAAAAGTGGTATGATTAATGGATGGATGTAAAAGAATTAAATAAATCACAATTAATATTACTTGCAATACTCATTAGTTTTATTACCTCTATTGCCACAGGCATAGTTACTGTTACCTTGTTACAACAAGCGCCAGATTCTGTTAGAGAGCCAATTAATCGTGTTGTTAAACAAACAATAGAAAAAATTGTACAAATAGAAGGTAAGCCGACTACCCAAACTGTTGTGATAAAAGAGGAAGATTTAGTCGTTGATGCTATAGCGAAAAATGAGTCAGCAATATTTACAATTACCAAAGAAGTACCCGATGAAAGCGTTTTACCTACTGAGGGTGGTGATACTACTACCACAAATACTTCAGCTACCAAAACCATAGAAGTTTCAGCTGGAAGGGGGTTTGTGGTTTCGAGTGAAGGAATCATTGTTGTTGATGCAAGCCTAGTTCCTGACAAAGGAGTTTACTATGTAAAAAATAATAGTGGAAAATTTAAAGCTGAGTTTGTTTCTACTAATAAGAATGGTTTTTCTTTTTTGAAAACAGGAGCTCCGCTTGATGAAAAAAATAAATTAGCTTATACTCTTCCAGTTTTCGGAGATTTGAGCAAAATGAAAGCAGGACAGAAGATTCTGGTAATAGGTAGTACAATTTCTTCCTTTATTTTTGAAGGTTCGAAAGATTTAAAAATTAATGTAACGAAATCGACTGCCGGAGGACTTGTTTCTGATTTAGATGGAAATGTCTTAGGAATTTCTTTAAATAGCGACACAACGTCATTTGTTTCTATTGGAGACATAATTAATGCCTTAAATCCCAAAACAGAAACACTAAAACCTTAATGTAATCTTCATGTAGTAGTGTTTTACTTTCAAAATATGATCTTATACTTTATAAACTTTTAACTTTTTAACTTACGTATGCCACCATTAAATAAATTTACAACTAAAGCTAAAGATGCAATCAAGAAAGCTCACGAGCTTGCGATTGAACGAGGGCAGAATCATGTTTCTGCACTTCATCTACTTGCAGCCCTTCTTCTTCAAGATGAAAGTATGGTTAATTCTATTTTAGACAAATTGGAAGTTGATACAATGCTCCTGACCGATGGAGTGTTAGAGTCAATTGAATTACCAGAATCACAAAGTACTCTTACTCCTGCTTATCAGATTTATTTGAATGCTGATTTTGCTCAAGTGATAGAGCATTCAGTAAAGTTGGCAGAGTATTTAAAAGATGACTTTGTTTCGACAGAACATCTCTTTATTGCCATGCTGGAAATTCCAGGAGACGGTAGGGAAATACTTGCACGACATAGAATAGGGAAAGAGCCAGTCTTAAAAGTACTTGAAGAATTAAGAAGTCAAAATATTACCGATGTTAGTGAGCCAAAAAAATTTAAGTTAATTTTAAAATACACTCGTAATCTTACAAAACTTGCAAAAGAAGATAAATTAGATCCAGTTATTGGTCGCGACAATGAGATTACTCGTATTATGCAAATACTTTCTCGTAGAACCAAAAATAATCCTATTCTAATAGGTGAAGCAGGTACTGGTAAAACTGCAGTAGTAGAAGGTCTTGCTCAACGTATTGCAAAAAATAATATTCCTGAATCATTAAAAGATAAAGAACTCGTTTCTCTTGATTTGGGTTCCCTTATCGCTGGTACAAAATATCGTGGAGAGTTTGAAGAAAGATTAAAGGGTATTATGAAAGAAATTGAAAAAGCTGACGGAAAGATAATTTTATTTATAGATGAAATACATACTATTGTTGGGGCAGGAGGCGGGGAGGGAACAATGGATGCTTCAAACATGTTAAAACCAGCACTCTCAAGAGGTGAATTAAGGGCAATAGGCGCGACAACATTAAAAGAATATCAAAAATATATTGAAAAGGATCCAGCATTAGCTCGCCGTTTTCAGCCTGTTTATATTGACGAGCCATCTGTTGAAGATGCAATTGCAATACTAAGGGGATTAAAAGAAAAATATGAGCTTTTCCATGGAGTACGTATTACTGATGATGCAATAGTTTCTGCTGTTAATTTTTCTACAAGATATATTACAAATAGATTTTTGCCAGACAAGGCTGTTGATTTGATTGACGAAGCTTCTTCTTCTCTCAAAATAATGCTTGAAAATAAGCCACCAGTACTCGAAGAGGCTCATAGAAAAATTATGCGTTTAGAAATCGAGAAGGAGGCATTAAAGAAAGAAATTGATAATGGTAATACTGTAGATAAAAATATAAAAAACAGAATAAAAGAGATAGATAAAGAAATAGGCAATTTGCAAGAAAAAACCAAAGAACTGGAACTAAAATGGCAAAACGAAAAAGGAACAGTAATTGAAATTCGAACAATTAAAAAAGAATTAGAAACTTTACGCATAGATGCTGAGAATGCGGAGATGCATGCAGATCTTACAAAAGCAGCCGAAATACGTTATGGAAAAATTCCGGTCCTCAAGAAAGAACTTGAGATAAAATTATTGCGTCTTAAAAAATTACAAAAATCACGTAGAATCTTAAAAGAAGAAATTACCACAGAAGAGATAGCCAACGTTGTTTCTAGGTGGACAGGTATTCCACTTGTGAAAATGCTTGAAGAAGAAAGAGCAAAATTAGAAAAAATGGAAGAGGATTTAAACAAGAGAGTAATCGGTCAAGATGTAGCTATTAAAAGAGTGTCAGATGTTATTAGGCGTTCTCGTGCTGGTATTTCTGATCCAAATAGGCCAATTGGTTCATTCATTTTCTTGGGTCCATCTGGTGTTGGAAAAACAGAACTTACTAAAGCCCTTGCGCAATTTATGTTTAATGATGACCGAGCGCTTATCCGTGTTGATATGTCTGAGTACATGGAGAAACATTCAGTTTCAAAATTAATTGGTTCTCCTCCAGGATATGTCGGTTACGATGAGGCAGGTCAACTTACAGAAGCAGTGCGACATAGGCCATATGCTGTAGTTCTTTTTGATGAAATTGAAAAGGCACATCCGGAGATATTTAATATGTTGCTTCAAGTGATCGATGAAGGGAGGCTTACGGATGGCAAGGGCAGAGCGGTAAACTTTAAAAATACAATTATTATCTTGACTTCTAATATTGGTTCGCAGTTTGTAGAAAAAATGGAATCAATTGGATTTTCAAATAATTCTGACAGACAAGACTATAGTGCGATGAAAGATAAAGTGCTTGAAGCATTAAAGGACAATTTCCGTCCAGAGTTTTTAAATCGTCTAGATGAGATAGTCGTGTTTGACGTTTTGCCAGAGGCGGCAATTCTAGAAATAGTAGGGCTAAGAGTACAAGTTGTGAGAGACAGACTGCTTTCGAAAGATATCGGATTAAAAATTTCAGATGAAGCATTGAAGTATCTTGCCAAGGAAGGTTACAATCCACATTACGGGGCAAGGCCATTAAATCGTTTGATTCAAAATAAAATTTTAAATCCCGTTGCTTCTTATATAATTTCAAATGGAGTTAAAAAAGGTGATACTGTAGTGGTGTCGGTAAAAAACAATGAGATTATTATTGAAAATCAAAAAGGTAAAATAAAAAGTAATATAAATTCTCGATCTAAATCTGGAACTAAGGCCTAATAAAAAAACCTCCAGGTTATGCTGGAGGTTTTTGTTTTTGGTGCGTCGGGAAGGATTCGAACCTTCGTAGCCCTAAGGCGACAGATTTACAGTCTGTTGTAATTGACCACTCTACCACCGACGCATTACTTATTTAATAATTTTTTAAAAGCATTACCACTTTTGTAAGATTTTATCTTTTTTTCTCGAGCGAAAGCTTCTTGTTGATTATTAAATTTTTCAAAATACACTATTGTCCAAGGCCTATCTTTTTCTGTAGCTATATTATAACCATTATTGTGTTCAAACAATCTTCTATCTAGGTTACTTGTACAACCTATATAGTATTTTAAATTTTTAACACTTTTTATAATATAAACTTGCCACATTTTAGTCTGTTGTAATTGACTTCACCCCGCCTTGGCGGGGCAAGCTCTACCACCGACGCGTGCATATAAAATAACACAAAATAACTTTTTTTGCTACCGTGGGCAGTTCTTTTAAATCTTAAAGCTAATTTAGAAACAGAGCACTAGTTATTGTCAATAGACTGTGTTATACTATATCTCGTGTTTAGACACAAGGAACAACGTCGAAGTTTCAAGCAAAAATAATTTAAATATAATCACATGATGACAGGAACAATCAAAACTCTTACGGACAAAGGATTCGGTTTCATAGCTCGCGAAGGCGAAGCAAAGGACCTTTTCTTTCACTCCAAAGAACTAGTTGGCGTTACATTTGACGAACTTAAAACAGGCGATACCGTCTCTTTTGAAGTTATTCAAAGTGAAAAAGGACCAGCTGCTACAAAAGTATCTCGCGTATAATTGTAGAAAAGAAAAATGCCCCGAATGCGTGAAGACGTACTAAGGGCATTTTTCTTTGAAAAATTTTAAATAATTAATTTTATGGCAAAGGAAGAAGTAATTTTAAGATTCGACCGTGTGTCGTTTGAATATGGAGTGGGTAAGCCTATTTTAAATGAGGTCTCTTTTCCGTTACGTTCTGGAACAAAGACTACTATCATGGGTCAAAATGGTGCAGGCAAGAGTACAATTTTTAATTTAATTACTGGTTCAATAAAACCAGAGTCTGGAATTATAAATAGAGGACAAGGATTAACTATTGCCACAGCAAAACAAGTAATTCCACGGGAAGATATGAATTTAACAGTGCGAGAGTTTTTTGAAAAATGTTTTGATAAAAAAATTTATGATATAGATCCTCGTATCGATGAAGTACTAGAAGTAGTAAATTTAAAAGGTCATACAAAGCTCCATGATAGAATTTTAAAAACTTTTTCTGGTGGTCAACTTGCTCGCATACTTCTCGCATCTGCTTTAATACAGGACCCAGATTTGCTTTTATTAGATGAGCCGACAAATAATTTAGATCACGCAGGCATTTCTCACCTTACCGATTTTTTAATTAAATACAAAAAAACCGTTGTGGTTATTTCACACGATGCAGATTTTCTTAACGCATTTTCGGATGCTGTTTTATATTTAGATATTTATACGCGAAAGGTTGAGCAGTATGTAGGAAACTATAAAAATGTGTTAAAAGAAATAACAGCTCGAGTAGAAAAAGAAAATATGAAGAACGCACAGCTTGCAAAAGAAATTCAGGCTAAAAAAGATCAAGCGAATGTATTTGCACACAAAGGAGGGCAACTTCGCTTGGTTGCAAAACGTATGCGTGAAAAAGCGGAAGAATTGGAAGAAGATATGGTAGATGTACGCAAGGAAGATAAGACAATCAAAGCTTTTACTATTCCGTGCCAGACAGATATTAATGGGAATATAATTACTATCACTTCTTTTACAACCATGAATACAAAAAGTGGAAAAATCTCAAAACGAAAAGTGAATATAAAACTAAAAAAGAATCAGCATCTACTTTTGAGAGGACCTAATGGTATTGGAAAAAGTACTTTACTTGAACACTTAGCAAACAATACATCTCCAGGCGCAAAAATTTTAGAGGGTATCCGGGTTGGTTATTATCGACAAGATTTTTCTACTCTTAATTTTGATCATACTGTTTACGAATCTCTTGCAAGCGCAATGCTCTCAGGGGGAGTACCACTTAATGAAGAGCATATGAGAGCGACAGCAGCAAGTTTTTTAATTACTGGAGAATTAATTCGTACAAAGATTGGAAGTCTTTCTGAGGGGCAGAAGGGGTTGGTTGCATTTGCAAGGTTAGTGCTTGAACGACCAGGTTTACTTATTTTAGATGAACCAACTAACCATATAAATTTTCGTCATATTCCAATAATTGCCGAAGCAATAAATAAATATCAAGGTGCCTTAATTCTTGTTTCTCATGTGCCAGATTTTGTAGGGAAGATTCGTATTGATGAAATATTAGATTTAGAAAAATAAAATTTTGCTAAAAATTTTATTTTGGGATATAATCTAGATACCTATTATTAACCCCGACGTAAAGTCGGAGTCCCGACCTAAGAGCGTCGGGATAATTTTTAAACAATATTTATATGGCAAAAAGAGGAACAACACTTAGTATCAAAGAGCGATCAAGACATTCACATAAAACAAAAAAGAGGTTAGAAGTAAAGAGAGTAATGCTTGAAAATAAGCATGGTGGGAAGAAATCCAGATAATTATTAAAAAATACCAAGTTTACGCTTGGTATTTTTTGTTATAGATAACAACAAAATGCTATAATATATAGTCATGAATTGGTTGAAACATTTTTTTGCAAAAAATAAAAAAGATGATGAAGTAATAGATTCTCTTAAAAAAGATCTTTTTGAAAAGTTGTATAAATTTGCAAAAAATGAATCAGATTTTGCTTTTAATGAACTTAATTCAAAATCGATAGGACTCGATGATCAAGAAGTAAAAAAAAGACTAAAAATTTACGGGTATAATGACATTGCTGAAGAGAAAAAAACCAATCATTTTCTAAAGTTATTTAATATTTTAAAAAGTCCTTTAAACTTACTACTTATCGCACTTGCTGTAGTTTCTTTACTTGTCGGTGACATAAAAGCTTTCAGTGTTATCATTTTGATGGTTTCTTTGAGTGTTATTTTGAATTTTTATCAAGAAACGAAAGCAAGCATTGCCGCAGATAAATTAAAAGAGATAATCCATACCAAAGCTACAGTAATCAGAAATAATGTAAAAAAAGAAATTTTATTACGAGAAGTTGTTCCTGGTGACATTGTGGAGTTGTACTCAGGCACTATCATTCCTGGTGATGTTAAATTGATTTCTTCTAAAGACTTATTTATAAATCAAGCGATGTTGACAGGGGAGTCAATGCCAGTAGAAAAACATGTAATTGATTCTAATTTAGAAAAAGAAAATATAATAGAATTTTGTAACTTATGTTTTTTTGGTACAAGTGTAGAAACCGGTATGGCCCAAGCTTTAGTTTTAAGTACTGGGAAGAGTACTTACTTAGGAAGTATTGCAAGCGACATAAATAATAGTAATCATATTTCTGATTTTAATAAAGAGCTGAAACAGTTTGTGATGTTAACTTTAAAATTTATGGCAATCATGGTGCCAGCTGTGTTTTTCTTGAATTGGATTTTCAAAGGCAATTGGTTCGAGGCATTTTTATTTGCAATTGCTGTTGCTGTGGGGGTTGCTCCTGAGATGATTCCTACAATAGTAGCTGTAAATCTGTCAAAGGGGGCTTTTGTTTTGTCGAAAAAAAAGGTTATCGTAAAACATTTAGATGCGATAGAAAATTTAGGAGTGATGAATGTTTTATGCACCGACAAGACAGGAACATTGACGGAAGGTAAAATCGTTTTAGAAAAACATCTAGATATTTATGGTAAAGAAAGTATTGAGTCATTACACTATGCATATTTGAATAGTTATTTCCAAACTGGGTTAAATGATATTATCGATGAAGCAATTTTAAAACATGAGGAGACACGCGAAAAATTAGAAATAATAAGTTATGAAAAAATAGATGAAATCCCATTCGATTACAACAGAAGAAAAATGTCAGTTATCGTGTCGAACAAAAAAGAGAAACATTTGTTTGTTTGTAAGGGTGCAGTAGAGGAGATAGTTGCTTCTTGTACCAATGTATTGGTTGATGGAAAAGTAGTTTCTTTAAAAGATTTTAGTGATGAGAAAAAAATTCTTATAGAAAAAGAACTAAATAAAGAAGGATTCCGTGTCATAGCCGTGGCATATAAAGAAATTGATCCTGAGAAAAAAGTTTTTAAAATCAGTGATGAAGAGGGGCTTATTCTAGTTGGGTTTTTAGCTTTCTTTGATCCCCCCAAACAGAGCGTAGCTGAAACAATAAAAGATTTAAAAGAATTAGGTGTAGATGTTAAAATTTTAACTGGGGACAATGAGTTTGTGACTGAAAAAATTTGTCGTGATGTTGGTATGGAGTTTAATGAAATATTGTTAGGAAAAGACATAGAAAAATTAAGTGAGGAAGAATTGGCTCTGAAAGTAAAAGGTATTTCTGTTTTTGCGAAGCTTTCTCCTTATGACAAAGAAAAAATAATAAAAAGTTTAAGAAAAAATAATCATGTAGTTGGATTTTTGGGAGATGGTATCAATGATTCGCTTTCTTTAATCGCCGCAGATGTTGGTATTTCAGTTGATACGGCAGCAGATATAGCAAAGGAATCGTCAGATTTAATATTGCTTGAAAAAAGTTTAGTAGTTCTTAAGGATGGAATAAAAGAAGGAAGAAGAATATTTGATAATATTATTAAATATATAAAAATGGCAGCTAGTTCAAATTTTGGAAATATGTTTAGTGTGGTTGGTGGGAGTATTTTTTTGCCATTCTTGCCAATGTTGCCGATACAAATACTTGCGAATAATATGTTGTATGATTTTTCTCAAATGACGATACCGACAGATAAAGTAGATGAGGATAGCTTATTAAAACCAAAAAAATGGAATTTTAAAAATATAAAAAGATTTATTTTGTTTTTTGGTCCGATAAGTTCATTATTTGACTATGCTACATTTTTTGTAATGCTTTATGTATTTCACGCATGGAACAATCCTGCACTATTCCACACTGGTTGGTTCGTAGAGTCTCTTCTAACTCAAACCTTAATTGTACATATTATTAGAACAAGCAAGATTCCTTTTTTGCAAAGTTGGGCATCGAAACCCCTAATAATTTCTACATTATGTGTGATTGCAGTTGGAATTTATTTGCCATTTTCACCATTTGCTGGGGCATTTCAATTCCTACCGTTACCACCGCTTTACTTTGTGTTATTGTTTGTTGGCTTAATATTATATTTTATAATTACTCAATTCCTAAAAATGTGGTTTATAAAAAAATACGAGTGGATTTAAAATTTTGTAATTTTTTCTTCATGAAAAGTTCATTACGTTTTGTGATATAATATATCAGTGAAATTTAAAAATAGTTTTCCTTTAATTATTATTCTTATTCTTGCATTAATCCCGATTGTCAGGTGGTTTTTTATGGATCCATTGTCTCTTCGTTTTTTTGATTTAAATTCTACGACAACTAGTTTTGGGCAGATAACTGGGCTTTTAGGAATGATTTTATTTTCAATAAATTTGATTTTAAGTAATAGATCAAGATTTTTTGATAAGATTTTTTCAGGGCTTCATATTTTTTATGACCATCATAAATGGATTGGCGCAGTTTCTTTTTGTTTTCTTTTATTCCACCCACTTTTTTTGGTTGTAAAATATATTACTGTTTCAGTAAATAGTGCAGCAATGTTTTTATTGCCTGGAACAAATTTTGCAATCACTATGGGTATCATTGCACTTGGTGCAATGATTGTGCTTTTAGTTATTACCCTTTATCTAAAAATTAAATATCACATTTGGAGATTTTCTCATAAATTCATGGTTGGGGTTTTCGTTTTTGCAATATTACATACGTTACTTATCTCAAGTGATATATCAAGAGATATGTTTTTGAGATATTATATTTTTATTTTTGCATTTATTGGTCTTGCAATGGGTGCATATAGGTCATTTTTTAGGATTTTCTTTAATAAAGATTTTGAATTTAAAGTTGTAAAAGTAAATATTTTAAACAATAGTGTTGCTGAAATAGAAATAGAACCAGTAGATAGAAAAATAGAATTTCGTTCTGGGCAATTTATTTTTATAAGATTTGTTGGAGTAGGTATTAGTTCTGAGCCGCATCCATTTTCTATCGCATCTAATACTGGGGACGATAATTTGAAAATTGTAATAAAATCTTTGGGAGATTATACAAGTACTATTAATAAAGTAATCAAAGGTATGGTTGCGAAAGTTGAGGGACCATTTGGTAGTTTTTATGAAAATAATAATTCTGTTAAAAAAGAAATTTGGATTGCAGGTGGTGTTGGCATTACACCGTTTTTGAGCATGGCAAGAAGTCTTGGAAATATAAATCATAATATCGATTTATATTATTGTTTGAAAAATCCAAGTGAAGCAGTACTACTTAAAGAGCTTAATGCTATTTCTGTTTCCAATACTAAATTTCGTGTAATAACATGGTATTCAGAAGAAAAAGGGTTTATAAATGCTGATATCATAGAAAAGGGAAGTAACGGGCTAAAAGATGGGGTAGTTTATATTTGCGGGCCACTTCCATTTATGAGAATCTTACAGAGTCAATTTATAAGTAAAGGAGTCGATAAAGATAATATTCATTTTGAGGAATTTAATTTTCTATGAAAAAATTAACAGGAGTTTCATTATTTATATTTTTTTGTGTCGTAACAGCAATTTTGACTGCTGGTCTTGTTTTTTACCAAAACAATAAAGGTAGTAATTTAAACACTGGCTTGGCAAATCAAAACAAAGTAAAAGATATTACCAATTTAGTTTCTTCTGGAATTACGACTTTGGATTCTATCGAAGTTTCTAAACACAACAGCATTTCAGATTGCTGGATCATAGTTAATAATAAAGTTTATGATATTTCAAATTATGCATCGTCTCATCCAGGGGGGACAAGAAATATAGCAGATTCTTGTGGAAAAGAATCAACGAGAAGTTATGACACAAAGGGAGGTGCTGGGAACTCACACTCTCCGTCTGCGAATACTCTTTTGTCAAAATATTATCTAGGTAATTTGAATCAAAAAATTAGTCAAAATACACTAAATCAAAATGTAAAAAATGCAAAATCAAGTTCAGGTACCAATAATTCAAACACAACGGTAAATAATAATAGTAGTAATAATACGGTAGCTGGCATTACTCCACCATCTGGGAATATTGTGTTAAATACAGTAGAAGTTTCAAAGCACAATACGAATGCTGATTGTTGGATGATTATTAATAATAAGATTTATAATCTTTCAGATTACGCATCTGCCCATCCAGGAGGAGTACAAAACATTACAAACTTTTGTGGAAAAGAAGCAACTCAGGCTTTTGACACAAAGGGAGGTAGAGGCAATACTCACTCCTCATTTGCAAATAGTCTTTTAGCTCAGTATTATATCGGAGATTTAAATCAAACAACCAGTCAAAATACTCTTAATCAAACTATCCAAAACACACAATTAAATCCTCCTCCAATAAATAATAGAGGTAATGATGATGAGGGTGATTAATTATTTGTTGTTTTTGAAAAAGTATGTTATTATCAAAGAAAGCCCGAAGGCTTTTTTTGATTAAGTTAATGATATGGAAATTAGAAATATAGCAATAATAGCTCATGTTGACCACGGCAAGACAAAACTTACTGATGCTTTGATGCAACAAAATGGTGGACTTGATGAAGGAGCATCAATGGATTCGAATGACCTAGAAAAAGAAAGAGGTATCACAATTTATTCAAAGAATACTTCTATCTATTACAAAAATACTAAGATAAACATTGTAGATACTCCTGGGCACGCTGATTTCGGCTCTGAGGTAGAGCGAGTTTTACGAGCTGTTGATTCAGTCCTATTACTTGTTGATGCTGTTGAAGGACCAATGCCCCAAACTAGATTTGTTCTTAAAAAGTCTTTAGAATTAGGCTTGAAACCAATAGTAGTAATAAATAAAATAGATAAAAAAGCGGCAGATCCGGCTCGAGCTCATGATGAAATATTAGAATTATTTTTTGAGTTAGGTGCATCAGAAGAGCAAGTAGATTTTGAAATAGTTTATGCTATTGGACGTGAAGGAATTGCAAAGAAAAAATTAACCGACGAATCAAAAGACTTAACTCCACTACTTGATGTTATTTTAGAGAAAGTTCTTCCAGCTTCAATTGAAACGGGCAAAAAAATGTCTGCACAAGTTTTTAACTTGGGTTATGATAATTTTTTAGGGAGACTTGCTATAGCTCGGATTTATTCTGGAGAAATGAATTGTCCAAGTCAAATTTTTATAAAAGGTGAAAATGGAACGAGAAACGGCAAAATAACTAGACTTTTTACTTTTGAAGGAATAGCAAGAAAAGAAGTATCAATAGCACTTTCGGGTGATGTAGTTTTGATAGCTGGAATTCCTGACATTTATATCGGAGAAACAATTTGTGAAGATGAGACTGTAGAACAAATGCCACACATTGGTATTGATGAGCCGACTATTTCTTTAAATTTTTTAGTTAATGATTCTCCTTTTGCAGGAAGAGAAGGTAAATATGTTACATCAAGACAAATAAAAGAAAGACTTGAAAAAGAACTTGAAATGAACGTTGGTCTTAAAGTTGATTTTTCGCCAGATCAAGGAACTGCAACAGGCCCTAGTTTTTTTAAAGTTTATGGACGTGGAGAATTACACATTGCTATCTTACTTGAGAATATGAGACGAGAAGGATTTGAAATGCAAGTTTCTCAACCTGAAGTCATTATAAAAGAAGAGAATGGAGAAAAAATGGAACCTTATGAAGAATTAGTGATAGATGTTCCGATTGAATCTTCAGGTATTGTTATTGAAAAAATAGGTAAACGTAAAGGAATAATGAAACACATGTCAGAGAAACATGGCATTACGAGAATTGTTTTTGAAATACCAACTCGTGGACTTTTAGGATATCGTGGAGAATTTATTGTAGATACAAAAGGAGAAGGAATAATGTCTTCACAGGTCATGGGTTTCAAAAAACATGCTGGTGATATAAAAAGAAAAGAATATGGCTCGATGGCTTCTATGGTTTCTGGTAAGGCTGTAGCGTTTTCTCTTGCAAACTTACAAGAACGCGGTCTTATGTTTATAGAACATGGTACAGAAGTTTATGAAGGCATGGTAGTGGGAAATGTTTTGAAAGGGGAAGATATGTCGGTAAATCCAACAAAAGGAAAACAGCTCACAAACATGAGAGCATCAGGTACAGACGAAGCTACTTACTTGAAACCTGCTTTTATTTTAACTATCGAAAGAGGCCTTGAGGTTATGAATGATGATGAGTATTTGGAAATAACCCCAAAGTCAGTTCGACTTAGAAAAAGATTTTTAACAGAGCTTGATAGAATAAGAGCAAATCGAGCTGGCACTGCCTAATCTAGTTTTATTAATTTGACAAACTAATCAAATAGTTATATACTCTTTTAGTAAGTTGTATTCTCATTGGTTTTCTTGTGCTTTTAGCACTCGTACATAACGTATTATCCCTCGCGATAGTCTTATTTGAAACTAAAGAGAGGGACGAGTCCGTCTTACTTTTAATTTTAGAGACTCGAATAAATATGTATGTTTAAAAAAAATAAT
>CAIVNB010000072.1 GCA_903907175.1 uncultured bacterium | reverse complement strand
TTTTTGTTGGAATTTAATTTCCATTTATAGATTTCATTAAAAAGTGGTGAATATAATTTTTTTATTCTGTCTTCCATTTTTTTAAATAATTACTTACAAAAAGAAAGAAATAATAATAGGTGCAATTATAAATGAAAAAATTGTAGAAATAAGGATTGAGTCTCCAATCAATTCTTTATTTAATTCAAATTTCTCAGCAATTACAAAAGTGGTAACAGCTACCGGCATAGAGGAAAGTAGTACCAAGACTTTTATATCATTATTTTTAAACACAAACATAGATATAAAGATTGCTATTACTGGGAGCAAAATCATTTTTAAAAATGAAACAAAAAATGACCATTCTAAATATTTTTTTGACTGACCATGGAGGAATGTGCCGAGTGCGAAGAGTGCAACTGGGGATGCAGTGGCTCCCAGCATCGATACTGTTTTTTCGATGCTTTCGATCATTCCAAATTCTTTTTTTATAAAGCTCAAAATTATTCCAAATACAATCGAAAGAAGTAACGGATTTTTTAATAGGCTTACAAATTCTTTTTTATAACACGCATTTCCTGTGCAATGTTCTGATTGAATAAAAATGATTACTAATATTATTGGTATGATGAGTAGAAATGATCCGATAAGTGATGCTTGGCTGATGTATGCATTTCCGAAATTCATACCTACGAGTGGAAAACCGATAAAAACAGTATTCCCGACGATAGAGCCCAAAAGAATGGTAGTTTTTGTAATTTTATCGATTTTAAATAATGAAAGAATAAAAAATACAACGATGGCAAATATAATAATCAAAAAGATGCTTTCAAATATAAGAAACCAAGTACTTTTATTAAAGAAGTCTACTGTAATAAAACTACTTATTATAAGGGCTGGAAGGGCTACATAATAAGCAAAACCATTTAAAAAATGGGTCCAATTTTTGTCTGCAATATTGACTTTACTGAAAAACCAACCGAAGAAAATTATTAAAAATACTGGTAATGAGATTAATATTGTTTGCATATTGTTGTCTAATACTAGTCTAGTATAACAACAATATGGTAAAATTAAAAGTATATGAAAGAAGAAAATAATTTTAAAATTAGTGAAATTACAGCAGAGGAAATAAAGGATTCACGAGGAAATATAACGTTAAGAGTAACCGTGTGGGTCGGTGACAAGTTTGATAGTTTTTCTGTTCCTTCAGGTGCTAGTACTGGAATTCATGAAGCACATGAATTACGAGACCCTGATGGGAAGGGAGTAAAAATTGCAATTGAAAAGGTAAATGATTTAATTGCGCCAGTTTTAATCGGACAAGATGTTTTGAATCAGAAAGAGGTGGATAGAATTATAATAGAACTTGATGGTACTCCCAACAAAGATAATTTAGGTGGGAATAGTATGATTGGTGTTTCTATCGCAGTTGCAAAAGTTGCAGCAAAAGTCTCTGGGGTAGAAGTGTTTGAACATTTAAGGACACTCTGTGAGATGAAGCCATCTAGGCGTATCCCACATCTTTACATGAATTTAATAAATGGAGGGAAGCATGCAAAAAATAATTTGGCATTTCAAGAATACCATGTGGTTACAAATACTGACGACATTACCGAAGCCGTTGATATAGGAGTTAGAATACAAGACTTTCTAAAAGAGTTCATTACAGAAGACCTTGGAGAGGATTCGCTTGTATTGGGAGATGAAGGAGGATATGCTCCAGAAATAACTGACATTAAAAAGCCGCTTGAATACCTAATGAGAGCTATTAAAGAAAATAATTTAGAAGGGAAAGTACGTCTCGCTCTCGATGTGGCTAGTTCTTCCTTTTATGAAAATGGTATGTATAAGGTTGATGGTAGAGAAATCACAAAAGAAGAATTATTAAACATATATAGTTCTTTAACTAAAGAATTTAATTTGATTTCTATAGAAGATCCATTTGATGAAGAAGACTTTGAAAGTTTTCGAAAACTCAAGGAGAAAGAAAGTGATTTAATCGTCGTGGGAGACGATCTAACTGTTACCAATAAGGATCTTTTACAACAAGCAATTCATAAGAAAAGTATTAGTGGAATGATTATTAAGCCAAATCAAATAGGAACATTGTCGGAAACATTGGAAACAATGAGGCTTGCGAGGGAGAATGATATTGAGCTTATTGTAAGTCATAGAAGTGGGGAAACAGATGATGATTTTATCGCAGATCTTGCCTTTGCATTTAGTACTTTTGGTTTAAAATCGGGTTCTCCAGTAAAATCAGAAAGAATGATTAAATATCAAAGATTGATAAATATTTCAAAGATGTAAAATGTAAAAATATGTTATAATATATACATGTGCCTTAGAGCATTAATTATTATTAATTTGTAAATTTTAAGAATTATGATAGAAGAAAAAAAGGAGAATTTTGTAAAGTGGTATGGTGAAGTTGGAATTAAAGATGTGCCAATTGTTGGAGGTAAAAATGCAGCTCTCGGAGAGATGTATTCAAATTTAGTACCACTTGGAGTAAATATTCCAGATGGTTTTGCACTTACTGCAGATGCTTACAGATATTTCTTTGAAAAAACTGGACTTGATAAAGATATTCAAAATATACTCGGTGATTTGGATACGAAGAGTATAAAAAATTTACAAGCTCGTGGTAAAAAAGTTCGTGAGACTATTTTAAAAAAAGAATTTCCACCACTACTGCACGATGCCATAGTAGAAGCATATGCACAAATGGAGAAAAAATACGGAAGAAAAAATCTTGACGTAGCAGTCAGATCTAGTGCCACCGCCGAAGATCTTCCAGGCGCATCGTTTGCGGGACAACAAGAAACATATTTAAATGTGTGTGGAATAAAAGATGTCTTACTTTCAACAAGGAAATGCATTGCTTCACTTTTTACAGATAGAGCGATTTCTTATCGTGTAGATAAAGGATTTTCTCACTTTGATGCTGCGCTCTCAGTAGGAATTCAGCTTATGGTGCGTTCTGATCGAGCTGTTTCTGGAGTTGCTTTTACGATAGATACTGAAACTGGTTTTGATAAAGTTATTGAAATAAATGGTATTTATGGACTTGGAGAATTTATTGTTCAAGGAATTGTGATTCCAGATGAGTTTATAATTTTTAAACCAACATTAGAGAATGGGCATAAAGCTATTATTTCAAAGAAACTCGGTAATAAAAATGTGAAACTTGTTTATGGTAAAAAAGGTACAACAAAAGTAGAAGTGCCTCTAAAAGAAAGATCAAAATATTGTCTAACCGAAGAAGAAGTTATCAAGCTTGCAAAATGGTGTCTTCAAATAGAAAAACATTTTTCAGGAAAGCGGGGACATTACCAGCCAATGGATATCGAATGGGCAAAAGATGGGAATACTGGCCAACTATTTATAGTTCAGGCTCGTCCTGAGACAGTTCAGTCTGGTAAAGATAAAAATGTTTTGAAAGAATATAAACTTGGCAAAAAAGGAGATGTGATAACTACCGGTATTGCTGTTGGTGGGAAAATTGGCTGTGGAAAAGTGAGAGTATTACATAACACAAAAGGGATATCTTCGTTCCAGAAAGGAGAAGTGTTAGTGACTGAGATTACTGACCCAGACTGGGAGCCTATTATGAAAATTGCTTCAGCTATTGTTACAGACAAAGGTGGACGAACTTCTCATGCGGCTATTGTATCTCGTGAATTAGGTATACCTTGTATTGTTGGATCTGGAAATGCAACGAAGGTATTAAAGAATGGCATGGAAGTATCAATAGACTGTTCAGGTGGAGAGGTAGGGAATGTTTATAAAGGAATTTTGCCTTTTGAAATCTTGGAACATAAACTAGACAAGATGCCAGAAGTTCCAGTAAAAATAATGGTAAACATCGGATCACCTGATGAAGCATTTAGGAATCACGCATTGCCAGTGAAAGGAGTTGGTTTGGGGAGATTAGAATTTATTATCGCTTCTCATATAAAAGTTCACCCAAATATACTTATAGATTATAAAAAATTGAGTAATGGTAAACAAACTCCTGAAACAAAAAAAATATTAAAGAAAGTCGAGGAGATAACACAAGGTTATGAAAATAAACCTGACTATTATGTTGATCAACTCGCGCTTGGAATTGCCAAGATTGGTGCAACATTATACCCACATGATGTAATAATTCGTTTTTCTGATTTTAAAACAAATGAATATAGAACGTTACTTGGTGGAGAAGCATATGAACCAAAAGAAGAGAACCCTATGATTGGTTGGCGTGGAGCTTCTCGATATTATGATCCAAAATTCAAAGATGCTTTTGGTCTTGAAGTGAAAGCTTTTAAGCGTGTGCGTGAAGAAATGGGACTTACAAATGTAATTCCGATGATTCCATTTTGTCGAACTCCTGAAGAAGCAAAATTGGTTGTAGATACAATGTCGGAGTTTGGGCTTGATCGTACCAAAGATAAAACTCTTAAAATTTATGTAATGTGTGAGATTCCTTCGAATATACTTTTGGCGGATGAATTTTTAGAAATCTTTGATGGTATGTCTATCGGCTCAAATGATCTTACTCAGCTTACACTCGGGATTGATCGAGATTCAGGAATAGTTACACATATTGCTGATGCAAATAATCCTTCGGTAAAAAAACTTATTGCAGAAATAATTCATAAATGTAAAGCAAAAGGGAAGTATATAGGAATTTGTGGACAGGCTCCATCAGATTACCCAGATTTTGCTAAATTCATAATGGATGAAGGTATTGAAAGTATGTCCCTAAATCCTGATACTGTAATCAAAACAATATTGGCTCTTGGAAAAGTAGAAAAAAAGAATTAGAATAAATTTGTACTAGGAAAAACCTAGTACAAAGATGCGGTCGTAGTTTAGTGGTAGAACTTCTGAAATAGTATCCCATACTATTTCAGTTCCCAAGCTCTGGCTCAAAGTGCGGGATTAGTTTAGTGGTAGAATGAGTCCTTCCCAAGGATTAGACACGAGTTCGATTCTCGTATCCCGCACTTTGAGCCGGAGGCAAGCATCGGGCGCGAGTCCGATTCTCGCCGGCCGCACAAAATGTCTTCATTTTTATTTCATAGTAAATATGATACAATATTTGTATTAAAAAAATAATTATTTTAAAAATATTATGAAAAAAGTAGAAATATACTCAACTCCAACATGCCATTATTGTCATATGGCGAAAGATTTTTTTAAGGCCAACAGCATATCTTATACAGAATATGATGTAGCTAGCAATCTTGAAAAAAGAAAAGAAATGCTTAATTTAACTAATCAAATGGGTGTACCAGTAATTGTAATAGATGGAGATTGGGCAGTGGGTTTCAACAAGCCTGAAGTTGCAAAAATGTTAGGTTTAATCTAACACTAATAAAATGAAAAATATTTTCAAAAATATCATTGCCTTAATTATTTTTGGTATTGCTATTTTTGTGTTTAGGGATTCTCTACTTAAAAGTTATCTTATTTTACAAGATAAATACTTTCCTTGTACGAGGACTATTTCTTATTCCCTTGGTACTGTTGATCCACAATTTGGGATTAGTAAAGAAGATTTTTTGAATGCTATAAAAGAAAGTGAAGATATGTGGGAGACAGCTGTTAATAAAGATTTATTTGTTTACAAAGAAAGTGGGGGAGAGCTTGTGATAAATCTTGTATATGATAAACGTCAAGAAAATACTCAAATATTAAAAAATATTAACAATGGGTTACAAGACAATCAAAGTTCTTACAATGATTTAAAAAATGAAGTAGATACATTAAAGAGAGAATTTGAAACAAAAAAATCTATTTTTGAATCTAAGGTTATTTCTTTAAGGAATCGTCAAGGTACTTATAGTCCAGAAAATATTACTGAGCTTAATAGATTACAAACAGAACTGAACGACTATATTAAAAGAATAAATTCTTTAGTCGTTAAAGTAAATAATAGAGCTAGTTCTTTTAATAATCAAGCAAAAGAGTATAACACTGTTGGTAGTGAATTAGGAGATGAGTTTGAGGAAGGGTTATATCATTCTGACAAAAATGGCAAGTACATAGATATTTATCAATTTGAAAATAAGCAAAAACTCACAAGAGTTTTTATGCACGAACTGGGGCATGCGCTTTATTTAGAGCACGTAGATAATTCGGATGCGATAATGTATAGATTAAACACTGGGGTTAGTTTAATGCCTACCATAGATGATATAAATGCTTTAAGGGCACACTGTGGTTTAGTTAAGGCTAAATAAGTGTGGTCACAAGTTACTAAGTTTTTACTTTTTGTGCCCTCACTCCGAATCGAACGGGGATCTATTCCTTAGGACGGAACTGTTCTATCCATTGAACTATGAGGGCATATGTCTATAAGATACCACATAAAAAGCATATTGAAAAATTGGATTTTTAAAAAAAATATGCTAAAGTATCCTCATGGATCCTGAATCAAAAAAATTATTACAAGACACATTTACGCTTGCAGAAGACAATAATAAAATGCTCCACACAATAAGGCGTGGACAAAAATGGACTTCTTTTTTGCGTGTAGTTTATTGGATAATCATTATTGGGGTCAGTATTGGAGCTTTTTATTTTTTACAACCATATGTAGATCAAATGAAAGGTCTTATTGATACAACACAGAAAACACTTAATCAATATAAAAATTTACCATCAAGTTTACCCTTAAACGGCCAAAGGTAAATTTATAATTAAATAAAATGCCGAGGTAGCTCAGTTGGTAGAGCGTTCCCCTGAAGAGGGATAGGTCCGCAGTTCGATTCTGCGCCTCGGCACAAGTGAAAAAAATCCGCCATATGGCGGATTTTTGTTTTAGATTGATTTTACTTTTACACTGGTTTTCTTTTCCTTGTCTATTTTGGGAAGTTTTATAGTAAGCAGACCATGTTTTTCTGTTGCTTCGGCTTCTTCTGGGTCTACTTCTTGGGGCAATAAGATAGTTCTTGAAAAAGTTCCCCAATATAATTCTTTAGTAAAAAAATTTTCTTCATTTACGATACGAGACTCTTCTCTTTTTCCTCTAATTGTTACCATATCTCGGGCAATGGTCAATTCTAAATCTTCTGGCCTAACTCCAGCTACCATTGTCTGAACAATAATATCAGCCGGTGTCTGATATACATCTACTGTTAATTCTGCTTCTTCGTTTTCTTCTTCCATCCAATTATTATCTTTTTTATCACTGTTTACGGTTATTTTTTTTGTTTCTTCGTAGTCTTCATCTGCCTTAATGCTTCCGGTTAATCTTTCAAAAAAACTTCTTTTTTTATTCATATATCTATTTTAACAAATAATATTAATTTTCACCACTCATTCTTCTCAATTTTTCAAAGAGTAGTAAGTTTATAATTGTTGCGACCCAAAGGAAAGCGAAGACTTTTAAAAAGTCACTTCCATTATTATTCATTATAAAAAAATTAAAGCCACTATGCAAGGCAATAGCTGATATTATCCCTACAAAGAGATATAATTTCTTTTTAATCTCTCCCATATAGAATGACAATCCAATAGAGATACCTATTATTCCACTCGATACTGTATGAAGTAAAGTGGACCCCAAAAATCTTAATTGCCCAGTCATCAGTCCGACAGTTGCTTGCCCTAGTGATAATGGTTTTATCAAGAAAAGAATGTTTTCAAATGCAGCAAAACCAAGAGCAACAGTAATAATAAAAATTGGCCAATCTACTGGTTTATTTATACGGACAGTTTTAGAGAGTATTAATAAAACTACAAGGAATTTAAATATTTCTTCTGCGCTAGCCCAGCCGATTATTTGAAGTTCATTTACAGAAGTTATGTTTTGAATGAATTTTTCTATCGGTATAACTAAAAAAACTAAAAGCATTCCAATTAAAAAACAAAGAGATATTAATCCAACAGGTTCTGGATCTTCTTTGTCTTCTTTCAGCCAGAACCACAACCAAAAAAGAGAGGGGATTAATCCTACAAGGACTGCCATTATTATTGTTTTTGGGTCTGCATTTAACATGTTTTATCCTGAGCTCCAGCGAAGGGCCATTTTTCTACCATTAATAATTTTTTATTATTTTCAATTGGTAGTGTTGACCATATTTCTTCAGTGATAAAAGGAGTAAATGGGTGAAGTATCTTTAATATTTTAATAAGAGTGTCAAATAGAAATTGTTTACGTGCGATTTTCTTTTCTTCATCTGTGCCTTCTAAGATAGATTTACTTTCTTCTATTATTATGTCAGCAAATTTTGCCCAAACATATTGATAGAGTTTTTCTGCAACAAGATAGAATTTATATTCCTCCATTTCTTTTGTTATTTCATTTATTAATTCGTCTCTTTCTTTTATTAGAAGTTTTTCAGATTCTGTATAGTCTAAAAATTTTTCATCATATTTTAAGTTTTCAGTATTACTTAATACGAATCTTGTTATATTCCAAAGTTTGTTAGAAAAATGTTTATAAGCTTTTACTTTATTCATATCAAACTTTGTATCATTGCCAGGACCAACACCTACGACAAGAGCCATGCGAAGTGCATCAGCTCCGTATTCATTTATGACGTCTATTGGGTCGATATTATTTCCAGAAGATTTACTTATTTTTTTGCCACTTATATCTCGCACAATCCCATGGAAGTAAACTGTTTTAAAAGGAATTTGGTCAATTAAATATCTGCTCATTAAAATCATTCTTGCCATCCAGAAGAAAATAAGTTCATAACCTGTAACTAAAACAGTGGTTGGATGAAAATTTTCTAAATCAGTTGTATTTTCTGGCCACCCGAGTGTAGAGAAAGTCCAGAGACCTGAAGAAAACCAAGTATCTAATGTGTCAGGGTCTTGTTCCCAGCCGACACCTTCTGGCGCTTCCATTCCGCAATATACTTCTTTTTCCCTATACCAAACTGGAATTCTATGTCCATACCAAAGTTGGCGGGATATACACCAATCACGAAGATTTTCTATCCAATTGTAATAAACTTTTTCGAATCTGTCTGGTAATATTTTAATATCACCATTTTTCACTGGCTCCATCATTAATTCTTTAAGAGTTTTTCCATCTTTAGATTTAATTTGTTTGTTTACATCAATAAACCATTGTTCCATTATTTGAGGTTCGATCATTCCACCTGATCTTTCAGCAGTTGCAACACGATTTACATAGTTTTCATCTATAGAAACAAGTAATCCTTTTTCTTTTAATTTCTCTACAATTTTTTCACGAGCATCAGTTATTTTCATCCCAGCAAACTCTTGCGCGATAGGGAGCAATTTCCCATATTTATCAATAATTTGTTCTTTTTCGAGTTTGTATTTTTCTGCGAGCCCGAAGTCTTCATGTGAGTGCCATGGAGTGATAGTCATAACTCCGGTTCCGAATTCCATGTCTATCATTGGATCTTTTATGACAGTTGCTTCGATTGGTCCATTGATCCATTCTAAAGTTATTTTTTGTCCGTGTTCCCATTTTTCGTATCTTTTATCATCTGGGTGCATTACAACATATTTATCTCCAAATTTTGTTTCAGGCCGAGCAGTACTTATTTCAAATGGCCCATACTTGAAAGTATAAAATTTACTTTTTCTTTCTTC
>CAIVNB010000071.1 GCA_903907175.1 uncultured bacterium | reverse complement strand
TTGTAAAACATGTGAAAACGAATTCGAAGTACGAGATGCGGATCTTGTTTTTTACGAGCAGATGAAAACTGCCCCTCCCCTATACTGCCCCGATTGTCGCATGGCAAGACGTTTATTATTTCGAAACGAAAGAACTTTTTATAAAAGACCCTGTGATCTTTGTAAAAAGGATTTTATTTCCGTTTATGCTTCCGATTCAATTTATAAAGTGTATTGCCATGATTGTTGGTGGAGTGATAAATGGGACCCGAAAAGTTTTGCTTTAGACTACGATTTAAATAAACCTTTCTTCTCTCAATTAAAAGAATTATTAGAAGCTGTGCCTAGACTTGGCATCATGATTTCAAATAATATCAGAAGTGATTACACCAACGGCTCAGCTGAAAACAAAGATTGTTATTTAATCTTTGCCGCTGATTTCAATGAAGATTGTATGTACAGTAGACTTCTTCAGCGAGATAAATTTTGTGTTGATTGCGCATTCTTACACGAATCAGAACTTTGTTATGAGTGTCTTGATTGTCGAAATTGTTTTAAATGTATGTTTTCCGAGCAATGTCAATCTTCTAGCGATTTATTGTTCTGTTATAACATGCGAGATTCCAGCAATTGTATTTTCTGTACCAATGGTAGACATTTAACTAATGCAATTTTGAATGTGAAATATAGTAAAGAAGAATACGAAAAGAAAAAAGCTGAAATCCTTACTAATTACGAAAGTATCCAAAAAGCCAAAAAAGAGTTTGAAGAGTTAAAGAAAAAAACTATCGTAAAATATGCTTGTCAAACTAAATGCCACGATGTTGTCGGTGATTATTTACACAACTGTCATCAAGGAGTATCCCTATATGACACTTATGATTCAAAAAATTGTTCGTATATGACAGACACCGAAAATCCGACCGACAGCTGGGATTGTAATAATTATTATTATAAGTGTGAATTTGGCTATAACATAATGGGCGCAATGCAGATTAGTAAATCAAAAAATTGTTCCTTTATCTTCTATTCGAATGAAGTAGAGTATTGCGAAAGTTGTTGGAATCTAACTAGCGGTATCGGTTGTACTGCTATTCGTAAGGGTGAATATATGATTCTAAACAAGACATATTCAAAAGATGAATATCTGAAACTAAGAGAACACATAGAAAATGAATTAAAAAAAGACGAAACCTTTGGACAATATTTTCCTGCCAATCTTGCCCCTTTTTGTTATAACGAAACTTTAGCACATGATTTTTTTCCTTTAACAAAAGAAGAAGCGTCAAGGAGAGGCTTTCGTTGGCAAGAAAAAACGACTGGTACTTATGGTAAAGAAACAATAAAAAATATCCCAAATAAAATTGAAAGCGTGGATGAAAATATTTTAAAAGAGGTTTTGGCATGTGAGGAATGTAAGAAAAATTTCAGAATCACTCAAGCAGAACTTTCTTTCTACCAGAGAATGCATTTACCACTTCCACATAAAGATTTTGAATGCAGACATAAAGATAGGATGGCGAAAAGAAACCCTCGTAAACTTTGGCACCGAAAATGCATGAAGGAGGGTTGCTCGAATGAATTTGAAACAGCTTATGCTCCAGACAGACCAGAAGTTGTCTACTGCGAGAATTGCTATAACCAAGAAATTTATTAAAACCTAAATCATAGAGTTATCTTTTTTATCCTCCTTTTCCCGCACACTTACTTTTTTATCCAAGACTGCGCTTGAGTCTATTTATTAAATGTTTTCTTGAGTTGCCTCTTAATTTCAAAGCTTTTTCTCTGTCTCTCGCGTCTTTTAAATCTTTATATGCTTCATAATATATAAGTTCAAAAGGACCTCTCCGTCTTGTAGAAAAACTTTTTTTAGTATTATGTTCGCGCAGTCTTCTTTTTAAATCAGTAGTACTTCCAATATATAATTCACTATCGACGAAACTTTTGATTACATAAACGTAGTTCATAAAAAAATAAAAAAGTAAGTGTGCGGGTTTTCACTTCTTTTTAAACATCGCCCAAAATATTGGAATGAGAGTTATTAAAAAAAGAAATCCAATTACTGGCATTACATATTGGTGAATCGCTGGAAATTGACTACCAAAAAAATATCCCACGAACATCACAACACTTGGCCATAATATCGCTCCTAAGGTATTAAATCTCAAAAACGTATTCCATTTCATCCTTCCTACTCCTGCGAGAATCGGCACAAATGTTCTTATAACAGGCACAAAACGCCCCATAGCTACAGCCCAAGACCCGTATTTTTCATAAAACTTTTTTGTACGTTCAAGATTGCTTGGATCAAATAAAAATGAACCCTCTTTGAAAAAAATTGCAGGTCCAACTTTTTTACCAAACAAATATCCCACAAGTCCACCCAAAAAAGTAGCCACAACGAGTCCAATCCAAGAAATCCAAATATTTAAAATTCCCGCCGAGGCCAGAAATCCAACCGTAAAAATCAAAGTATCTCCCGGCAAGAAAAACGCAAAGAAAAAACCCGACTCCATAAAAATTATGGAAAAGATCCCAACATAACCAAAAGTACTTATTAAAAATTCCGGATTGAAAAAATTCATTTTGTTTTATTTCCTTACCCCATGCTTTTCATGCAGCTTCGCAACCTCTTCTTCTTCTAACTCTTCTTTTTTATCTTTTCCCCTGTCCCCCAATGCTTTCAACGCTCCATCTGGAAGTAAATCAAGTGATTTCGCAAGTTCTGTAAGATGTTCCTCAGTATTTTTCATTGGATCATCTATCACTTCTTCAAGTAAAGCATTCAAAATCCATCCCATCCTAGGTCCAGCCTTAATCCCAACACTTTTCATCAGAAAATTTCCATTAATTTTTAACTGCCCAACTGAAATCGGATCATGAAGAGCTTCTTCTATCATAGCAAAATATTTTCGTAATCGATATGGGGCTTCTTTTTTCTTCATCCCAACTCGATCACACTCACGGACATTCATTAAATCCCAAATATTTTCTTTCCCAACTTTTGCAATAATTCTGCGCACAGCAGAAAGTGTAATCAATTCTGTATCAGAAAAAAACATATGGTTACGAACAAGTTTGTCCACCAATTCAATTTCTTTATTTGAAAATTTTAATCTCTCCAAAATCTTTTTTGTCATTCTTGCACCGATAACTTCATGGCCATAAAAAGTAAATTTCTTTTTCCCTTTCTCTGCAAGTCTTCTAGATTCAGGTTTCCCAATATCATGAAATAACGCAGAAAGCCTTATTTCTAAAGACCAATTTTTATCTGCTGCATGTTGCAACGCATGAAGTAAATGATTCCATACGTCATAAATATGTTCGCCCGATTGTTCACAATTTATCCCCTCTTCAAGCTCCGGAATAATATATTTTAATAAATTAAATTTTTGTAACAATAAAATTCCAACACTTGGATTTTTAGACATAATTATTTTTACAAATTCATCACGAATTCTTTCTTGTGAAATATTTTTTATTAAGTGAGAATTTTTAAAAATACTTTCTGATGTTTCATGAGAAATAGAAAAATCTAATTGCACCGAAAAACGAACTGCCCGCAACATTCGCAAAGCATCTTCATTAAATCTATCATCGGGTTCCCCTACTGTCCTTAAGACTTTATCTTCAATGTCCTTTATTCCACCAAACATGTCCGTTATAATATTTTCTCTATAGGCCAAAGCATTTACCGTAAAATCACGTCTTTTAAGATCATCCTCTAGCTTATCGCTAAATTTTACTTCATCAGGATGTCTAAAATCACTATATCTTGCTTCAATTCTATATGGAGTAACCTCAATGATGTCATATTCTGGTGTTTCACGAATAACATCATTCTCAGATGTTTCTTGTGAAACATCCCCCATCTTTGTTTCACGAAGAACACCTGCCTGCATAGGCAGACAGACCCCTACTGTCCCAAAGGTATTCTCGTAAACTGTTTTTTCGAACAGTTTAATGATTTCTTCTGGTTTGGCATTTGTTGTAATATCCCAATCTTTCGGTTCTCTGTCCAATATTAAATCTCTAACGCACCCACCAACTAGATATGCCTCAAAACCTACCTTTTCTAAGGTATTCGTTACATGTGAAACATTTTTGGGTATTTGGGATCTTTTTATATGATTTGCTTTCATAACTTATCCGCCCTTGGCGGAAGAAACATTTTTGTGCCCCTGGAGGGAATCGAACCCCCATCACTTGTTCCGAAGACAAGTACTCTATCCATTAAGCTACAAGGGCATCACTAAACTAATAATACTTAATATTATACACCCTTTTTTATATTTTACAAAGCGAACTACTGTGATATACTATAATAGTATGAGACAAGACAAACAAAAAGCTACTGAATTAAGAAAAAAGGGCAAAACTTATAGTGAAATATCTGAAATTTTAGGTGTTTCTCGTGCAACACTTTGTGATTGGTTTAAGGATGAAAAGTGGTCAAAACATATAAAGAAATCAAACATTGAAAGAAACGTCAAAATTGGTACAGATCATCTGAGAAAATTAAATGAGGGACGAAAAATAAAATTAGAAATACAATACAAAAAAACTGAAGAAGAGGCAGAGAAAGAATTTGAAATCTATAAAAAAGAGCCTTTTTTTATGGCAGGGCTAATGCTTTATGCTGGTGAGGGAGATAAAATTAGTAATAACATCATAAGATTAAGTAATTCAGAATTTTATATTCACCTTATATTTATTAGGTTTTCTGAGAAATATTTAAATGTAAAACAAGAAAAAATAAAATTCTGGTTGTTACTATATCCAGACCATGATATAGAAACATGTATTAATACTTGGGTAGAAAAAATCAAAATAAGTAAATCAAATTTTTACAAAACACAAATTATTCAAGGTAAACCAACAAAAAGAAAATTGCAATATGGAGTTGGGAATAGTATAATATCTGAAACAAATACAAAGAAAAAATTAATGAAGTGGCTTGAACTTTGTAAATTAAATTTATATTAACTTGCGGTTATGGTTTAATGGTAGAACAGGTCCTTGCCAAGGATCAGATTCGGGTTCGATTCCCGGTAGCCGCACCACTTCGCTCCTGGAAAACTAGGAGCTTCGCGGTGCACACACAAGAATTATTGTTTGTCCTTTAAAGTTTCCGATGTTATTGATAATAAAGAAGATTTTAACCAAAACTGTGGATAACCATGTTGGTAATGTTTATAAAGGACAGTAACAAATTCTTGTCTTTTATGTCTTTTTCTCAATTATACGTTGTAAAATAAGCCTGCCTGCCGGCAGGCAGGGATATATTCTTAAAAGACAAGAAAAACAACACAGCGTTTCACGTGAAACACTTTAGTAGCCTGTTTCCCATGAAACATACTAAATCAATAATGTAATGCCAAAAGTTTTTACTTCAAAAACACAAAAAATTGGAGAAACCGGTGAAAATATAGCAATAAAGTTTCTCGTGAAACATGGTTTTTCTATTTTAGAACGTAATTATACAAAAAAATGGGGGGAGATAGATATTATTGGAGAAAAAGAAGACAAAATTCATTTTGTTGAAGTGAAATCAGTTGCACGTGGAACCCTAGATGATGTTATTCGTGAAACATCTGATCGATTCAGGCCTGAGGAAAACATGCATCCTTGGAAAATCAAAAGAATGTCACGGACAATCCAAACATACATCATTTCTAAAAAAATACCTGAAAATAAAAAGTGGCAAGTAGATCTTTTGGTTGTTTATCTGGATTTAAAAAACAAAAAAGCAAAAATAAAAGTAGTAGAAAATATTATTTTGTGACCCATTTGGCAAACTCAGGGTCATAGAGTCATGGTGAAAAATAAAAAACTATGATATACTCAATTTTGTTTTTGGCAAATCTCGGGCTGTAGTATACCGGTAGTACACGTGTTTTGGGAACACGTAGACTGGGTTCAATTCCCAGCAGCCCGACCCTTCGACTTTAATTGGCGGGATTAGTTTAATGGTAAAATAACAGTTTTCCAAACTGTGGTTGGGAGTTCGATTCTCCCATCCCGCACATCTATTATGCAATTTATTTTTATTTTTCTTACTTTTGTTTCAACCTTCCTGGGAGGACTTTTTGGTTTGAAATATCGAGATAAAATGCATTTGATTTTAGGACTTACGGCTGGGGTAATTTTAGGAGTTCTTGCTTTTGATATATTTCCAGAAATAATAAAAGTAACTCAAAAATTAGGAATCGACCCAACCACTCCAATGATTGCGCTTGTTGTTGGCTTTATGGTTTTTCATACTGCTGAAAAATTTTTTTTAATACACAATTCACATGAAGAAAATTATGGACCACACACACATCCAACGGTAGGGAAGTTCCAAGCTTTAGCACTTGCAGGGCACTCTTTTCTTGATGGAATGGCAATTGGTTTGGGTTTCCAAATCTCTGGGGCTACTGGAGTTTTGGTCGCTGTAGCTGTGATTTCTCACGATTTTTCTGATGGACTAAATACTGTTTCAATGATGTTGATGCATAAAAACACAACAAAACAAGCCTTAAAATTTCTTTTTATTGATGCGCTAGCCCCAGTTTTAGGTGGTATTTCAACGCTTTTTTTCACTTTATCAGAAAAATCATTACTAATATATCTTGGATTTTTCGCTGGATTTTTATTGTATATCGGAGTATCAGATATTTTACCAGAAGCCCATAGTAAAAATTCTTCAATCAAAACTGTCGCGATGACAGCGCTTGGGGTTTTGTTTATTTTCTTAATTACTAGAGTTTTATAATAAAAAAATCTCACATGTTTCTGTGAGATTTTTTTTGTTTTTTATTTAAAATATTTACAAACTATTAGCATTATTTACAGCGCCATGAACTTCGTAGTGTAAATGTGGACCAGTAGAATGTCCTGTCGAACCCACAAGACCAATGATTTCTCCTTGAGAAACTTGATCACCAATGTGAGTTATGATTTTTGATTGATGCGCATACAAGGTTTCAGTTCCATTTGGATGGGAAATAATCACTAAATTGCCATACCCTCCATTTCTTCCAAGACGAGCAAAGATTACAGTACCTGAAGCTGCCGCGACTATAGGTGTGCCTGTAGGTGCCGCAAGATCTACTCCATTTTTACCATGAATGCCTTGACTCTTCCTTCTGTATTCAGGAACAGGATTTATAAAATATCCCGCTAAGTTTTGTGTTGGATGTTTTATATAATAATCCTTATCTCTTAGAGGAACTTTAGGGGATGGTTTGGCAACTACAGGATCAGTAACTTCACCGTCTGGAATGATTAATTCATCTCCAGCAGCCAATTTTGCATCAGAAGCAAGGTTGTTAAAGTCGGTGATATCTGAAACATCAACTTTATAAAGTTTGGCAATAGTTTTTAAGGTTTGTCCTTTTGCTACTACGTGTTTTACTCCATCAACAGGCAAAACAATCAAAACATCACCTTCTTTTAGTTTTTCTCCTACCTTTATGTCATTTGCCCAGCGAATGGTGTTGACTGAAACATCGAACATTTCAGCTATTTTTGCAATGGAATCATCTTTTCTTACCACATAAACACTCATTTGGTCAGAAGAGATATCTCCATTGTCTGTGCCATCTGATACTCCAGCAGGTCCCGTTGCAGGAACTAAGGCGTTTTCAGATGCGATACTTACTTCTTTACTCTCATCTATTGTTTTTTTATCTTTACTATCCTTGTCTTTTTTTTCTTGAATCACAGTAGCTGAAGATACATTTGCTTGTAAAAGGGTCATACTCTGTGAATTTGTTTCATCGTTATCCTTTTCTGTAACATTTGTATTCGCCGAAACGTCAATATTAAATAAGTCTGAAATAAAACTAGCTTTTGCTGTGTAAGGTACAAAAAAAGACCCAGACAAGAGGGAAAAGACTAGAATCGAGCTGAATATTTTATATTTAGGTTCTATAAAACTAACTAATTATCGCAAGAGTTCCTTCCTAAACCTTTTAAAATAAGGCTAGAATTGAGAGGACGACCAAATAGTACTCTAAACAAAAGGTTCTTACGATGGTTACGATCTTCCGGCAATTCAATCACAATTTCGTGCTTCTTTTCTGTACTCTTTAATGGTACCGCAGGCAAAACCTCAAGTCGAGCCATAATGTGGATAACTATATTTGACAAAACTATCAAAATATTATCTAATACACAGATAATATGCATTACATCCTTAAAAAACAACAACTTTAAAGTTTTACATTTAGCACAAAAAAAGCTAAAATTATAGGTACCAAATATTAACAGGTCTATTTTTAATAAAAAATAAATGGAAAATAAACCAAAAGAATCTGAAGACCCGAAAAATAACCCCACTATTGGTGATATTAATATAAATGATTCTTTAAGAGAGCAATTTTTGGAATTAAAGGCAAATTTTGAACAGAAAAAGGAAGACTATCAGAAAGAACTCATAGAAATTGGGAAAATAAAGGAAAAAATCGAACAATTAGCTAAAGAAATAGAGGAGTTGGAGAAAATAGAAGTTGTTCAAATAGAAGAAAATAAGACAAAAGAAGAAAAGAGGGTTATAGAAACAATAGAAGAGGAGTCAAAAATTGAAGAAGTAGTTGAACAAGCTATAAATTCAGTAGAAGAAGAGAATGAACAAATTATTGAAGAAAAATTTCTAGAAGAACTGGGAAAAGAAACAAAAGGGGAGCCAATTAGATCTAATTTTCTAAAGAAAGTTGGAAGTATTTTATATAAACAATTTAAAAGAAAAATCATAAAATATCTTGTATTACCCGCCAGTGTTGCGATAACAATAGCTCTATCGTATGAAAGCCCACAAAATTATTATGAAATGTTTCAAAATTGGAAAGAAAGGCATATAGAAAAAAAGGACGTTGATGACCCAAACATTACTGGAATCAATAATTTGTATAATGATTCAACAAATGTAGTTGAAAAATCAACTTACGATTTCCTTGGGAAAGACACAATAAATTACAAATCAGGATATTACATGACATCTGTTTTCGATTTATCCGACAGAACTCCTCCTAGATTTAAACTCATAAATGACAGACAAAATTATAATAAAATTGACTCTGCTGCAGGAATCACAACAAGTCTTTTTGAAAATTTTTGTAAATTTAAAGACTTCAAACCAAAACTAAAAGGACATTTAGAAAAAAGTGACGAAGAGATTGGAGATATCCCAATGATAGGATACAACACCAAAACAAGAACAATTCATGCTGGACATTATAAAGAATTCAACGAGGATTGGCTTGTGTCGGAAACTTATGAGATTCCTTTGAATTTTAAATTAAATGAAGATGGAACTGTTAATCTTATATACCCACACTCTACAATGAGAATGGTCCCACTAACAACAAACGAAAATGGCGCTCAAATTCCTTTTCCTATAGGAATTACCCGAGATAAAACGATGAAAAAAATTGACCCACACAAAGCAAATACCTTTGGAGTACTTGAAGGTGGAAAAGTAATAATGGTTTGTGGAGATAAACAATTACAAGTAAATGGCAGTTTTGCTGATATGTTTTGTGTATATGAAAGACTCCAAAAAGAATACAAAGGAATACCAATACAAGCCTATTTACTTGATAATGGTTCATACAATTTACCAATTTGGAATAAAGACGATGTTTTGACACCAAAAGAAATAAAGGAACATTTAATGCGTCATCGTGGTGGTGGTACTGCATTGGTACTCATAAATGATGAGAGAATTTCTCCATATGAATATAAAAATAAATACAAAGAATTTGAGCATTACACAAAAAACTTTACCCCTGATTCAATCACAGGAAAACCAGCAAAGAATGAAAAAAGTGTAATTGTGTTACACCATACAGGAAATTACGCAGACCCCAGCCTTGTAATTAGACAATTCCAAGATAGTGCATTCGAAAACTCTGCACACATTTATATAATGAAGGATGGTACGAGACATTTATTTAACACAGACAATTATGTCCTAGCCCATGCTGGTAAAAGTGACTTTAATAATAGAAATAAAGTAAATTACTTTTCAATTGGGATAGAACTTGAAGGAGACACAAAAAATGCACACCAATTCACTGTCGCCCAACTTGAAAGCTTGCTCGAGTGCTTACGCCCACGTCTTGAAAAATATAATATACCTTTTGAAAATATAACGACACATAAAATCATTCGCGATAATTACATGAAAAAACACCCAAACGACAAAAAGGCAGAGAAAAAATATGACCTAGATGATCAAGTGTGGAAACAAATTCAAAACCTTATACAAAAAAAGATCTATGAAAGAAAAAACATAAAGCCGACAAAAAATGCAACAAAAATGATAAGCGCACTTACATACCAAGAGTTATATAGAAAAACAAATAACAAAAATTATGCAAAAAATCAAACAAAATCTATCCTTGCTAAATATAAAATAAAAAGTGATAATATTAATAATGTAACAAATCGGGTAAGAAATACGATTTAATAATTAATAATACAAAAAAATGGAGAATAATATTCTAGAACAAAAAAAGAAAGAGCTAGCAGATTTAAATGAAAAGCTAGCGCAATTAGAAAGTTCTTCAGAAAAAAAGGGGGAGGACTTAAAAAGAATAGAAAAAAGTATGAAAGAGCTAGAAGCTCAGATAGCCGAGAACAATTTAGGGTCACAAAAAAAAGAAAATGTAGCTGAAAATGTTGAAAAACAAAAATTAGACAATCTTGAAAAGACTATCAAAGAAGGAGATGAGCAAAAGACAAAAGAAGAGGAGAGAAAAATTTACGAAGAATTTGTAAAAAATAAAGAAGAAAAAAAAGTTGAAGGATATAAGGCAGGGGATGTTGTTAAATTTGACATCGAGCTAAAACCAGAACCAGTTAAAGTCGAAGAAGTCAAAAAAGAGATAAAAGCAGAAGTTCCTGTTGTTGAACCCGTTGTCCCTGTTACTCCTGTTGCCCCAGAAGTTACTACCCCAGAAAAAGAAGCAACTCATTTTGAAAGAGTTAATACTCGAATAAAAGAAGTAGAAAAAAGACAAGCTGAGCTTGTTGAACTACTTCAATATCCAAGCAATCGTGCATTTGTTGAAGAAAATAATGAACTTATAAAAGAAAAAGCTTCTCTAGAGAGTGAATTAAATAAAATAAAATCTGAATACAAAACCAAGATGGGAGATCTCCGAGCAAAATTAAAAGAGGCAGAAGAAACTGCAAGAAAAACTGGCAACGAAGAAGAAGTCTTGAAATTAGAAACTCAAATTAGAGAACTTGAGACAGAGTTGGTAGAAAGAAAAGAAGAGCCTGTTATTAAAAAAACAGAAACTGAAGAAGAGAAGAAAGTAGAAGGGGCAGTAAAGGAAGAAACTAAAACAGAAATAAAAATAGAAACCAAAACAGAAACTACTCCTATTACTGAACCTGTCTTACCTATTTCTCCAGAAGTTCCTCTAGAAACAACGAAAAACATGGAGGAGCTCATGCAAAGGCTTAGTAAAAAAGAAGAAGAGGCAAAGACTAAATTAGAAGCATCACCATTTAAAAATAAATTACTAAAAGCAACAAAATGGTGGGAAAATCTTGGCGTTGAACAAAAAGATAAAAATGGAGAAATCACAGTTGAAGGTTCTCTAAAAAAGAGAATGCTAAAAATGACAATAAGTCTAGCATTAATAAGTGTTATCTCCATGGGTTCCGTAGAGGCACTAGCAAAAGCTGGAGTAGGCACAGCTACAGCAGTCGGAGGAACAGCACTTATTAAAAGAATGGGAATGGGATTGCTGATGGGAACAGCCATGGACGCAGGAGGAAGTAAAATACCACCAAAAATAAAGAAATGGATACCATTAGCAGTAAGTGTACTGGGCGCAGGAACTGCAGTAGCTGCTTTTGTTGCTACTGGTGGAATAGCTGCGGGAGTAGCTGCAGGGTTAGCTCTCACCTCAGTTGGACAAGGGTATGCGTTTACAAAAATTAAAGGTGGATTCACGGAAGAAAAAATAAATGAAAAGCAAGAACTAGCAAAAGAAAAGATGTTGCAAAAGTTTAAAGGAAAAGACGGTGCCATAGACCCTATACATCTTGAAAGAATAGAAGAGGAATATGCAAAAATATTAAAAAAATATGAAAGACAAAGAGTTTGGGGAAAGCCAATAGTTGAAGTCTCAAAAATATTAGCCGGATCAGCGATAGCAGGAGGGATGTTAGAAATTTCAGGAGTAATGCAAGACCATCATGTAACTCAGGTAAAAGCAGAACAAAACGCACAACACGAAACTAGCCAAACACAACATGAAATACAACGAATAATAGGACAAAGACATTTGGACGAAGATAACGGAATAAAGCCGCCTGTCGACGCACAACACGAAACTGCTCACATGCAAGATATCGTAGTACATAAAGGTGAGGGGATAGAACACACTTTCATCAGGCAGATTGAACACAACCCCGCACTAGCAAAAGAATTGGGTTATGAAGGAGACATAAATGACACAAAAGCATTACATGAATTTGCTGGACGTGAAGCTCATGTGATAGCAATAAAAGAAGGCTATGTCGAAAATACAGAAGACGGAATAAAGGAAATAAGAATTGCAGAAGCAGATAAAGTAAGTTATGAAATAAAAACAGAAAATGGACACATTACTGTTGAAGAAAAAACAGTAAGCGGAGAAACAATTGGAACACACCACGAAGGAGATAAGTTTGGAGAAAATTTAAGTAAAGAAGAGTATGTTACAAAAGATCACCCCAATAATGATTTTGAACACAATCAGAAGCCTCCAGAAGAAACACAAAGTTATCTTGAAAAAGCCCAAGTTAAGCCAGGGGAAATACATAATCTTACAGAGCTTCAAAGAAATCCAATTACGGGAGAGCTAATAAATAATCAAGAAAACACAACACCAGGAAATCATTCACCGTCTGGCGAACATAAATTAGAATTAGGAGAAAATCAGGTTTCTCCAAATTTGAAATCGCATACTTCTACTTCAAATGTAGAATTTGCACAAAATGGTTATCCTCTTCTTTCGCCAGAACAGGCCCAAGCGGTAACCCAAGTAATCAAAGATAATATTCATCAAATGTTTCCAGATGGAAAAAGTATGGATGCTTGGGAAATAGTTAAGGACGCAAAGGGAGACACTAGTCCCACAGCAAGTGTATTCATGAGCATGAAAGTAAATGGAACTCTACCAGAATACCAGCCTATTGTTGCACAAATGCATCATTTACATGAAATAACTGGGCTTGATCCTATAAAAGAGCATGGTCTCACTCCAGCTGAAAGTCCTAAAGAATATTTTATGCGTGCCACAAATGTAGCCGCTGCTACTGGGAAATTAGAATATGCAAAATTTGAACATGCAGAATATGTAAGGCCAGAAGAAACAGGTACTACTCCTATCCCCGTTGTAACGAAATTAGAAACTGATCTTTCACACAATACTCCAGCACCAGATATAAAAATTAATAATCCAGATAATGATCCAGATTATATAACACCAAAACACACTGCTGCAGAACATGTAAACAATGATCAAAAAATAAAAAATGACGAAGTATATGGAAGACCACTAAAAACTCCTGATAATGATCATTATAACGACAAATATGTAAAACCAGAAGATAATCGCTCACAACCACATGAACCTTCTATCCCTTCTCCCGAAATAGTAGGTGCTCATGAAGTATCTCTTGAAGACTTAAATAAAATAGTAAAAAATTATCCTTCAGATTTAAATCTGCCTATAAAGAATATTATTGAACAAGCATCAAGAAATGGATGGCATCCAGTAATTTCAGAAGTAGTAGGAAAAACCGAATCGACAGCATCATTTGATTCAGATAGTAAAATAGGAACATTAATGTCTTCAACAAATCATACTGGTGTTAAAAATGCTGACTTTTTTTATCACAAAATACTGGATAATGGAAATGTTAAAGTACTTCGTGTCAGGTTCTATAAATAAGATTATTATTTCCGCCAAAGGCGGATCAGCCTCAGGCTGAAATTATTAGAATAAAAAACAAAAAAATATTATGAGTACAATAAAAGAAAATTTGTTTGATTTGTTTCAACTAGACAAGATGCCACCTGAAAAAGGAGTGGAAATGCTAGATCGTCTTGCTAAATTAGTTTTCCAATCAGTTTTAGTACGAGTTTTGCCGACACTCTCAGAAGAAGACTTAGTAGAATATGAAAAAATAATTGATAGCAAGGAAGAGGGGGACGTTTTATTTAAATTTTTGGGTGAAAAAGTCCCAGATTTTGAAAAAATCGTAGCTGAAGAATCAGAATTACTAAGAATGGAACTAGCAGGAGAATTAGAAGAAGTTAAAAGCTAAAAACATGACCGAAAATTTCGAAGAATTAAATAAAATAAAAGATGAAACAAGAAATCAAATCGAGACTTTGAAGAGTGGTTTGGCAATGGAGAGCTTAGAAGAGAATGAAAAACTATATAAATATCTCATAGAGCAAAAAGGATATGAATTAATTGAAAAAAGAGCAGGACAAAAGCTAAATGATATTGAAGAAATAAAAAAACATGAGCTTGTAATCCAAAGGGCAGAAAAAAAACTTGCAGACATAGAAGAAATAAAAAAACTTCAAGCAAAAGCAGAAGCTACCGCAGGAATCGCTACGACAACAGCTGAAAAAGAAACTCCGACTGAAACTCCTGTGCCAATAAAACCTGAGACACAAACTCCTGTCACAAATGAAGAAGTAGAAAAAAATAGCCACATAGAGGCTATGGAAAATATCAGATTAGAATATCAAAAAAAAGACCAAGAATATCAAAAGAAATGCGATGAACATACAAAATTATCGGATGAATTAAATAAAAATTCGTTTATAAAAATACGTAAAAACTTTATTTTAGAACGAAAAGCAAATAAATTGTTAAAAGAACTACAAATACGTTGGTTGGAACTTGAGGTTCTAACAGAAAATTTTAGTATCGAAGACAGAAAAGCATTTCCATTTGCTTACTACCTAGCCGATAAAATAAGGAACCCGATCATAAAAGCACAATTTACTAGAGAGGCTTTAACAGTTAAGAAAAATGTAAAAAGAGAATATATTACTTTAAATTATCGCAATTATATAAGAGACAATGAAGAAATAAGGGACCCTTACGAATGGTATAATATTAAGTCTATAGGATTTTGGAACGGCTACTTAGGAGAAAATAAAAATACAGATTATAACTTATGTGGCCTTTGTATAGAACCAAAAAATCCAGAAGAAATTACAGAAAACAAGGATGGGAAGCATGTTGATTGGAATAATATAGATAATCCAAACGCAAAATTTAAAGTTATTAATCATGAAGGAATAACAATTGCAGACAATGTAGATTATGGAAACGCATTAAAAATCTATGAAGAAGCCTCTATGGAGTATATACAAAAAGCCGAAGAAGAATTTAAAAAACAAAACAGCTAAAACCGTGCTTCAAAAAAAATTATCTTACAAAAAATGGCCCCGAAAAGCGGGGCTATTTTAATTATGTTAATATAAAACTCATGGAAGAGCATTTAAAAGGGCTAAATGGAGCACAAAAAGAGGCGGCATTGCATAAAAATGGCCCTATTTTAATAGTTGCTGGGGCTGGGGCTGGAAAAACTAAGACTATCACCCACAGAATTGTAAATCTAATAAAAGAAGGAATTTCTCCCGATAAGATTTTAGCTGTTACTTTTACCAATAAAGCAGCCAAAGAAATGCGGGAACGTATAGTTTCAGAAATTGGGAAAAACGCAAAAGGACAAAATTCTCTACCTTTTGTCAGTACTTTTCACTCATTGGGAGTCTATATTATCAAGGAAAATGCAAAAATCTTGGGACTTACAAAGTATTTTACTATTTTAGACGAAGGAGACACAAATACTCTCATAAAAGATGCAATTAAAGAAATAGGCCTCGACCCAAAACAATACGAACCAAGAAGAATAAAAAATATAATCAGCCGAGAGAAAGGAAAATTTATCAACATGAAAGATTATACAGAAAATGCGACAGACTATTTAGGAAAAATCGTGGCACAAGTTTGGAGTATATATGAAAACAAAAAAATAAAAGAAAATTCTTTGGATTTTGATGATTTGCTTTTAAAAGCAACGAAGTTATTAAAAGAAAACGAGAATATAAGAAAAATTTATCAAGATAAATGGGAATACATTCATATCGATGAGTACCAAGATACAAATGAAGTTCAATATCTTATGTCCAAACTTCTTGCCGGAGATAAAAAAAATATCTGTGTTGTCGGAGACGCTGATCAGAATATTTATTCTTGGCGTGGAGCAAATTTAAAAAATATTTTAAGTTTTGAAAAAGATTATCCTGGTGCAAAAATAATTTTACTAGAAGAAAATTATCGTTCCACAAAAAATATTTTAGAGGCAGCAAATGAAATAATTAAAAAAAATATTTATCGTCCTGATAAAAATTTATTTACTAAAAATGAAACTGGGGAAAAAATTTCTCTATATGAAGCACTCGACGAAGGGGATGAAGCAGATCACGTTGCTGTAAAAATTTTAGAGATTTTAGACAAGACTGCGGAGGAGATATTCTCGGACTCACCACAAAAATCTTCTGCTGAAGATTTTCTCTGTCCGTCATCGACACTCCTCCCAAGGGTTCGCTCGAAAATATCTCCTCCTTCGTTGTCCGAAGTAGCTATCCTTTATCGTGCAAATTTTCAATCTCGTGCACTTGAAGAAAAAATGCTCTCATATAATATTCCATACCAAGTACTTGGTGTTAAATTTTTTGAGAGAAAAGAAATTAAAGATACACTTGCATACCTGAAAGCAGCATTAAATCCTGACAGCTTATCTGATATAAAAAGAATTATAAATTTCCCGAGCAGAGGAATAGGCAAAGTAACTCTTGCAAAAATCTTTGCAGGGGATATAGAAAGTTTGCCAATAAAAACGAAAATAAAAATAGATAATTTTTACAAAACATTAGAAGCAATAAAAGAAAAAATCGAAACAGAAAGTGCTTCGAGTGTAATAAAATTTGCAGTAAAAAAATCTGGCATTGAAAATGAACTTGGAACTGGAACAGAAGAAGACGCAGAAAGGCTTGAAAACATTAAGGAATTAGCGACTTTAGCACTCAAGTATGATAATTTAAAAGATGGTACTGGGATAGAAAAACTTTTAGAAGATGCCGCTCTTGCTTCTGACCAAGATTCGATTATGCACAATCAAGAAAAGAAAGAAAATAAAAATGCGGTAAAATTAATGACAGTGCACGCTTCAAAAGGTTTAGAATTTAAATATGTTTTCATAACAGGACTTGAAGATGGGCTCTTCCCACATCAAAAAGACAATGAGACAAAAAGTGCTGAAGATAAAGAAGAGGAGCGCAGACTTTTCTATGTCGCACTTACTCGTGCACGTGAGAAATTATTTTTGTCATTCACAAATTTCCGTACAATTTTTGGTTCACGCCAAATAAATGCACCATCTGAATTTATCAGAGATATTCCAGCTGACTTGATAGAAAAAGGAGACGAAGACCCAAGAATAAAAACAATTTATATATGAAAATACATAAAGCAAAAAAATCATTAGGGCAAAATTTTTTAAAGTCTGAAGGGGCACTTAGAAAAATAATTGAAGAAGGAGAAATAAATTCTTCCGATATTATTTTAGAAATTGGACCAGGGAAGGGAGTTCTGACTTCTAGGCTTTTAGAAAAAGCGGGTTATGTAATCGCAATTGAAAAAGATAAAAATCTTGTAGAATTTTTACAAGAAAAATTTGCTAAAGAAATTTCTGAAAAGAAATTGATTCTACTTGAAAATGATATTTTGGAATATATCCCTATTTCAAAAAATTATAAAATAATTGCAAATATTCCTTACAACATCACTGGAGCAATATTAAAAAAATTCCTTACAGAAAAGATTCAACCAAATATGATGGTCCTCATGGTGCAAAATGAAGTTGCAAAAAGAATTGTTGCTCGAGATAATAAAGAAAGTATTTTATCAATTTCTGTAAAAGCATATGGAACACCAAAATTGGCGATGAAAGTCCCAGCACGATATTTTTCACCAGCACCAAAAGTAGATTCTGCAATAATTTCTATAAAAAATATCTCACGAAACTTTTTTATTGAAAATAAAGTAGACGAAAACACTTTTTGGGAGATAATACACGCTGGTTTTGCCCATAAACGCAAGAAATTAACCTCAAATTTGAAAAAATTTCAACCATTTTTAAACCAAATTCAATTAAAAACTCTCGAAAACAAAAGAGCAGAAGATTTAACCCTCTTCGACTGGCTTTTATTGATTAAAAAGTAGAAAATATTGTTTTATTTTAAATAGTAAGGTGATATAATATGAAGGTGCAAAAATTTTTTATAGGAAGTATAATAATTTTTTTACTTCTTTTGATTTCAGCAAAAATAGTCCTTGCGGCATCTACATTTTATTCCACAACTTTTGCTTTTGGAGGCAAAATAATTATGGATAAAATTCCAAGTGTTACCTGTGACGGAAACGGCTATGGCCCACTCGAGCTTACAAGTAATGTCATGGGAGCAGTAAGCGCGACAACTTCAGTTCTTAATAGTAATAACAGCACAGGACAAAAAATTATTGGTGGAGTAACTGGTATTTACAAAATAATACCTTTTTACGCAACTGATCAAACAAAAAAACCAAAAAGTGGTGACTGGATTTTAGGAAAAGCTGATATAGCCCCTGACTTTAAAACTTGTTATATAAAACTTTCTGAAGACGCAAAAATTCCTTACCCCGTAAGAAAAACTAGTGTTTATTCATTGTCGAGAAAAACTTCCTCTACTCCAAATCCAACTAGAGACACCAGCGTTTCAACCTATATTTCTAATGATGGAACAATTAATCATGAATAAATATTTACCAAGTAAAAAATTTATATACCTCTTGATTTCGTTTCTTGTTGTTGCTCTTGTTTTTTTTATAGTTTTTAAACTATTTTCTAGTAAAAATAGTTTTTTATCATCAAAAAATGAAGGGACATTAACTGTGGATAGATTAACCCAAGCAGGATTGACGGTTAATCAGTTGGTTCAAAAAGATTCAGACAACGATGGAGTTCTTGATTGGGAAGAAAATCTTTGGGGTACTGACCCTCACAATCCAATGACTTTCAACGGCATGACTGATAAGGCTTATATTGAAGCTAAAAAGAAAGAGTTAAATATAAACCCAACAAAAGATGAATCCGGCATGACAGAAACTGAAAAATTTGCCAAGGAATTCTTTGCTTCTTATGTCGCGATGAAAGCTTCTGGTCAAGTAGATGCAAATATGATAAATAATTTCTCAAGTGCATTAGGACAAAAAATAGTCGCTCCAAATTTAGTTGATCGTTATTCCTTAAAAGACATAAAAACCAATAATGACAACACAAAACAGGGAGAAATAAAATACTACAACAGGGTAAGAGCACTTTTTGAAAGTTACAAAGCCAAAGGATTGGGAGATGAATTGAGTATAGTAAACAGTCAGCTCAATGCGCCCACTGGAACAAAAATAGAAGACAAATTAACACCGATAGGAAATGCTTACCAAGATTTTGCAAGTGAGGCACTAAACATAACAGTGCCTAGTAGTTTGTCGGCTGAACATTTAAAAATAGTAAACACTGCGAATAATACAAGTATCAGCGTACTTTCTATGACAAAAATAACAGGGGATCCAATCATTGGACTTTCAGGTCTTTCTCAGTATCAAAAATATAGTGATGACTTAGTAACTGCAGTTGGAGATTTAGAAATAAAAATAAATAACAACACCACAACTCCATAGTAAAACTTTCAAAAAGCCCTACTATAAAGTATAATAAAACAATAATTTGAATGATGGAAGAATACACAAAAAATTCAATAATCTCATTTTTCTTAATAATTAGCATGATTTTGATGCCTCTTAGTTTCATTCCTAGAAAAGCAGAAGCGACTAATATAAATACGATTGTCGGAGGACTCACTGGTGTAATTACCCAGTTGCCATTATGCCAAGGGAGTGTAAAAAGTTTGTTTAGTAGTAATAAAGGTCTTGATTTTAGTACTGGAAAAGATTTTGGAATTACCGGTGGACAAACTTCAAGTTCGTCTGAAGGAATTGTAGGAAGTAAGGGCACCACTTTATCAGAATTAAATGATTTAGGATTAAATAAAGTAGAAGCTATACCTGTTGATGTCGGGAAGCCTATTACAACAGCCACAACGTCATCAGCAGAAAGTCAAAAAAGTACAGCTGCTTCCAGTGAAACATTAAAAAACAATGACACTTGTCTAAAAAGTATAGGACGCGTAATAATAAAAATGCTTTTGCAAAAAATAACCACGGACACAGTCAAGTGGATAAATGGGGGAATGGATGGTTCTCCGCTTTTTGTACAAGATCCGGGACAATATTTTAAAGACATAGCTGAAACCGAAATACTTGGTATGACAGGAGAAATAAACGATCCAACTCTTTACCCGTTTGGACAAGCTTTCATACAGGCTCAAGCACGTTCTTTTACCAATAAATTTGCAAATAATGCCAGATACTCACTAGATAAAATGATCCAAGATACAAATCCCCAGTTTAGTGCTCAAACCTTCAATAGAGATTTTAGCCAAGGTGGATGGGGAGCATGGGACGCTCTCACTCAAAATCCAGCCAACAATCCTCTCGGCTTTACTCTTATGGCTTCAAATGAATTAGCAAAGAGAATTGAAAATAGCACAAATTTGGCGACTGGTTCATTGCAACAATCTGGCGGTTATTTGGGAGTTGAAAAATGCAGAGAACCATCCAACGTCACAAAAAAAGAAGATTTTGATGGACGAAAAGAAAGAGCATTGAGTCCAATTGGCCCTTATCAACATAATCTTTGTACTGGGGGATTTTATTTTGTAACCCCTGGTCAAATGGTAGCGTCAGCCGCAACAAAAACACTAAACTATCCAGACAACAATCTATTAAATGCTCAAGATTTAAACGATGCCGTAGCCGCAATCCTTGATGCTCTTTTGGGTAGTTTTTCTTCAAGCTTTATGAGCGAAGGTGGCTTTGCGGGTCTTTCTGACACCCCAACTCCAGCATTTTCCCAGGGCTCTGATGGAAGTTTTGTTATAAATAACGACAATACCACCACTTTTGGTGATTCCGGTAGGGTTGGACAAGATTATTCTTCTTTTGTGATTGCTTCAAGTTCTTTTCTTTCTCAAAACCCAAATTTCAACATTCGAACAGACCTCAACCAAGCTTTGATAGACGAACAAAGAATTTATCAAGATAAGATAATTCAACAAAACAAAGAACTTGAATCTTCAGACCCAGTAGTTAAACCAACAGAGTCAAACGGCTACTTTACGGGAAACCATGGACTTATCCCGACTATTTATCAGCTTGATTATTGTATTCCAGGCCCTCATCCGGGTTTTGAACAAGATTCAAGAGCAGCACTAAATGCAGCGTTGGGCGTGATTGTGCCAGAAACAACAGAAAGTATAAAAAGCAAAAGTGCTGATGAAATTTACGGCGCAATTAGTTCAATAGCTCCGCTTCTTGCTGCCGCAGTAGGTGCTGTATTAGGGGCTACTGTTCTCTCTGCGATTCCCGTAATAGGTACAGTAATAGGAGCGGTACTTGGAGCAGTAATAGGTTATGTTGTTGGCATTCTTTCAAAAGCAGGAAAAGATAAAAAAATTAGAATGTATTACCTTGGACATCTTGGAGCATTAACAGGAATATTTGCCGATTTAGACAAATATAACATCGATCCAGCTACTACAAATAAGGGTCCTTTTGATGATGCTTTAAATAAAATTTTAGATAGATATATCCAAATTATTTACGATGTTTTCACTCCAGCACAGATGCCTCGGGTAACAGACGAAGCAACCCAAAAATATTTACAAACAAAGGGATATATGCAAATGTTCAAAAACGATGAAGAAAGAATTGTCGCTATGGATAGTATTATATCGAGATTAAATAAAATAAAAGCTGGGATTGACGACCTAAATAACCAAATTGATCCCAAAAACCCAAACCCAATAAATATAGATGCTTATGAGACTGGCTTAAGGCCATTTATAGAAGAATTTGGAAGAATTTCTCAAGAAATGGTAGCAGGGGATGATATTGCTATTGTAGATAACACCATAAAACAAATTATTGATGAAAAAAATTATGTTTATAATGTTTTATTGAAAGGACCAAATGGCTGTGAGAAAGATCTTGAAAATGCAATTGGCGCAGGTGGACAAGGAAGTCTACCTTCGGAAGTTTATGCTACAAAAAGAATGGAATATCCTGGTCCAATTCTTTATGACTATAATAATTGGAATAATAGCAACAAGGCAACTTTGTTATTCCCAGATCCATTTAATAGTGGCTATAAAGACAATAAAATGAACGGGCATACTGATATAAATGTTGTAGGCCCAGGTTTTCTATCCTATGTAACATACGAAGCAGACCCATATTGGTGTAGCTCGTATTACACAGATGACACTTGCCACAATGAAGGTAGTGACAGGAATGGTCTTAGAGACCCTAATATTTTCCATGTTCCTTTAATTATTCATGACTTATTTCCATTAAAAGATTTTACTACTCATGTTGGTTTTGGAAAAGGTACTCACGATCCTGATGATGATGCCTCAATGTATTTTGATGAAAATCTAACCACATATAACGGATTATTTGAATTTAATATAGGTGTTTATTAAAAATACAAACACAAATGACAAAAAAGGAAAAATTAATCAAAAATTCTAATAAATATTTAATATTCAGTGTTTTCGTTTTTATAGTTTTTGTTTTTTCATTTTCTTCAGCTTCAGCTACTACTATCCCTGTTAATAATTATGATTGTGCAGGAACAATAACAATAGATTTAAACAAATCATCATATCTACCTGGTGAAGATATAAAGGTAACTGACAACTTCAACATAACCTGCACTTCTCCAGCAAGTTTTGGTGGTGGATATACAGAAGCAAGCACGACACCCATGTTTATAGGTATCTTCCATTATCCTCATTTACCACAAACTTTTAAGGCACCTAATACTGTTGGCCCATTTACTATTTACACCAAATGGTTTTATACCTATTACCCACTTATTCAATTTTTAAATCAGAAATCAAGTTCTGGAGAAACACAAATTGTGGCAACAGTCGGAGTTCCAGAAAATATGACTCTTGACGTAACAGCCTCACCAACAGAAGTATATTCCGGATATACTTCTACTATTAGCTGGACGTCAGTGGGAACAAGTTCGTGTACAAGCAACAACAGTAGCAAGGTAACTTCTGCCGATGGTAGTATTGTCTCTGACCCAATAATAAAAGACACTGATTTTGAAATAACTTGTTCTGGGCCAGATCCTAGTAACCCTGGTGGAACAAGAACAATAACAAAGAAAGTAACTATTTCAACAATAAAATCAGGAATGCCCAACGGCCCTATAACTGATGTTGAAACTGACAGGGCAGAACCTATTAGAGACACCTATGCAAAACTTTGGGGCAAAATGAATCCGAGTGGCAAAGGAGGAGACCCTCTTTATGCTACTGCTTATTTTAGATATTCTCCTGTTTCACCAGAAGGAATCACTCCAATATTCTGTAATGATATTTACGGTTCAAATATGAAAGCATCTGAAGATTTCAAGTTATGGAGCAATAAGACAGAAAAGGTTAATATTGTAATTAGTGACCTTGCTCCATCCACACAATATTTTTATTGTCTCGTTGGTTCAAATGATATTCAAATCGCATATGGCAAAGTCAAGTCATTTACCACAAATGGAGCAATGTCGATTAAAACAAAAAATGCCACAGTCGTAGACGGTGGATCTGTATATTTGAAAGGAATTTTTACTACACAAACACCAGCGCATACTTGGTTTGAATATAGAGAAAAAAATATTAACTCAATTCAACAAAATAATTCAACTGCAAGTATTTTTGATTTTTTATTTAAAACAAATAAAGCTCTGGCAACTCAGATAGATGCCAACGGCAGTTGGAGTAAAAAAATAGATGAAAGAGCACATGATAAAAATACTAGTGGTGATTTAAGTTTTCTTTTAAAAGGACTTTCCAACAGCACAAATTACGAATTTCGTGCTGTGATACAAGATGACCAATCTTCTATAATAAAATATGGAACTATTTATTCATTCGTAACAAAAAATTCTGGAGGAATTGACGCAGGCTCGTTGCCAGACCTTATCGCCAGCAAGGTAACATGCACTACCGCTGGCACAAAAACACCAACTACTTTCACTGCAACAATTAAAAATACAGGTGAATCTTCTACTGGAGCTGGTTTTAATAATTTCTTTCAAATATCATCCAAGCCTCAAGGAGTAGGAATTGACGAAACGCCTCCTTCTTCAGCCTTTAATAATTTTTTCAAAACACAGAAAGCATTTGCAGTGGCCGCAACAAACATAGTCGTTAACAACAATGGAATGATAAATTTGCCATATGTTTTAATGCCAGCTCTTGCAAAAAATGCCTCAGCTACTACAGTGCAAACTTATACTTTCCCATCTACAGGCACATACTACGTACGAGCCTGTGCAGACAAAAAATCTCCAGTGGATTCTGGTGCCATAAAAGAATTAAATGAAAACAATAACTGTGGTCCTTGGACTAGTATGACAGTTAGCCAATCTTCACTTCCAGACCTTGTCGCAGGTGCTCCCACCCCAACCGAAGCAACAGCGGGGGAAGTTGTTACTTTGTCTTCAAAAATTACAAACATTGGAGATGATTCAACGATTAATAGTTTTTATAATTTATTCCAAATATCTTCTGCAAAGCCAGGAGTTGGGACTGAAAACATAGTTGCACCTCCTTCCTCAGCCTTTAATAATTTTTTCAAAATACAAAAAGCATTCGCAGCAGCTGCAGCTGTAAAGAAAAGTGCATTTACCAATTTATCTGCTGTTTTAATGCCTACCCTTGAAGCTGGAGGAGAGGCGACAGCCACAAAAGATTACGTCTTCACAGCCCCAGGAATCGTTTATGTTCGTGCTTGTGCAGACACAAGTGATTCAAAAAATTATATTCCTATAACTGAATCAAATGAATTGAATAATTGTAGTCTCTGGACAAAAATAACCGTCTCAGCACCAGAAGACTTATGTCCAAACGACACCGGAATACAGACGACACTTCCTTGTCCAAGTGATGGAAAAGATTTATGCCCAAATGATGCAGGTATTCAAACAACACTCCCTTGTCCAAGTGATACCCCAAAAGATTTGTGTCCAAAGGATCCTGGAATCCAGACAACTCTCCCTTGTCCAAGCGATATGCCAAAAACACCAGACCTCATCGCGGAAACTCCTACGCCCGCAATCGCAACTGTTGGAATTTCTGTTAATTTGTATTCGTCAATAAAAAACCAAGGTACTGCTTCTACGGTAAATAAATTCAATACTTTTTTCCAAGTTGCTGATTCCGACCCAGCTGTTGCAAATGGTACAACAAAAGATTTACCTTCTACTTCAATGGCACTACTTAAGGCTGGTAGTAGTAGAAGATTGACTCAAAAAAGTTATATCTTTGCCTCTTTGGGAACAAAATATATTCGTGCTTGTGCAGACCAAACTTCTTCTACGGATAATACTGGCGTCATTACAGAATCAGATGAAGGAAACAATTGTAGCCCTTGGACTACTGTTAAAATATTAGCCCCTGATCTTATTGCATTTGCTCCTACTTTAACTACAAGCACCACAGTACCAAGCACTACAAATAATA
>CAIVNB010000070.1 GCA_903907175.1 uncultured bacterium | reverse complement strand
ATTAAGAAATATATATAAAAAATAAAAAATCTTAAAAATAGAAAAAAACCTTGTTTTTCAAGGTACTACTTACTATTTAGTAATAACAAAAAAGAACTACTTTGTCAAAAAAGAAATAATCTAGAAAATTATTCTATATTATTAAAGAGTTTTAGGCGAGCTTCAACAACTTGTTCAATCGCAAGCACTGCTCCTTTTAGAATTTTATATGGCGCTACTTCGTCTGGATTTTCAATAAGAGCTTTTTTAACTGCATCACGATATGCCACACGAATTTCCGTATTTATATGAACTATATCAATACCCTCTTTTATGCAAGCAGTAAAATCTTCATTCATTGAGCCAGAACCACCATGAAGCACTAAGGGAACTTTTGTCGCCTCTCGTATTGCTTTTACGCGTTCTGGATGCAATCGTGGATTACCACCTTTAACCATCCCATGAATATTACCAATAGATGGTGAAAGAAGATCAACTCCAGTTGATTCAACAAAATGACGCGCATCTTCTGCTGTTGTCATAGTAGCTTCTCCTACTCCTTCTGGAATAGCATCCAAAATTTTTGACGAAGTACCGATAAAACCAATTTCTGCTTCAATTAGAATATCTCTATTTTCTTTTAAAGAAAGTTCGCGAGCAAATTCTACACACTTTTTTGTAAGTGCAATATTTTCTTCTAGCGGTAATTTAACCGCATCGATTATTGCCGCATCATATCCTGCAAGAAGTGCACTTTTTACTGACTCGAAAGTATAATGATGATCAGCATTTAAAAAAATTGGATAATTATCTCGTTCTCTTATTGCTTTCACTAATGCTGCAACTTCTTCACGACCCACAAACTCTTCTTCGCCTTCTGAGACTCCTATGATAATAGGTAAATTTAATTTTTTGGCTGCATTGTATATACCATGCAATCCTTCTAAATTTGAAATATTAAAATGTCCTATTGCTACACCTTGCTCATCTGCATCTTTGATGTATTCTCTTAAAGTTTTCATATTGTTATTATATCAATAAAAAGAAAATAAAAAAACCAGGTTCTTCCTTTGTTTTTAGGAAACCCTGGTTTATTTTTAAATCGGTTTAATTTGATCCCGAACAAAAGGCTGCAAGAAGCCAAATGTTATGCTTGTATGTCTTTTTTTTAGACATTTTTCGGGGCCTCATATTGCCATTAGGGAGCAACTCAACATTCTGAAAGTTGAGATAATTTAAAAAAATTTTTTACCATACACATAAAATTTTTAAAAATGGAACATTATTATGATATTTAATATAAATATATAAATTCTATCAAGATTATACAGAATTTATCTAGAAAAGTCAATAGCTATTTAAGTAAGTCCTTTAAGAGTTTTATGACTACTTGAGGATTTGCACTACCCTTGCTTTCTTTTATGACTTTGCCAACAAGGGACATTATGGCATTTTCTTTACCCGCTTTATAAGTAGCTACAACTTCAGGGTTTTCGGAAATAATTTTTTCTACAATAGTCTTTACAGTCCCTTCGTCATTTTTCTGAATCAAACCTTCCTTTTCGGCTATTTCTTCTGGGTTGCCATCATTCGTAATGATATAACCAAGAAGTTTCTTTGTTGAAGCTGAACTTATTTTTTTATTGAAATTTATTTCAATAAGTTTTGTAAAACTCTCTACACTAGGAATTCTGAACCATCCTTCTGCTAAGGTTCCTTTTAGCCCTATTAAATCATTAGTAATATAGTTGGACGCTAATTTTATTTTTTCTTTGTCTTTTAGAACATCAGAAACTTTTTCGAACCATGCTCCAAGTTCTTTGTCATTTATATAACTCTCTATGTCTTCATCTTTAATTCCAAAATCCTTTTTATATCTCGCACGTTTTTCAACTGGAAGTTCAGGCAATCCCCCTTTCATTTTTTCTAGCTCAAATGCTTCATGTAAATACATTTTTGGTAAATCAGGATCTGGGAAATATCTATAATCATGGCTGGATTCTTTTTTTCTTTGTGAAAATGTTTTCTGTTTTCCATCATCCCAGCCACGGGTTTCTTGTACTATTTCATCTCCCTTTCCATTCTCTGAGAGTTCTATCATTCTATCTACTTCGTATTTTATTGCTCTCTCAACACTTTTAAAAGAATTCAAATTTTTTACTTCTACTTTTGTGCCTAATTTATTTTTATCTTCTGACACAGAGATATTTGCTTCTACTCGCATTTCGCCCTTTTCCATGTTTGCGTCTGATACTCCTAAATACCAAAGAATCAACTGAAGCTCCTTTGCAAAGTTAGATGAACTTTTCGCTGCAGAAGCATCGTCTTCGAATGTATTAGGCTCTGTCACAAGCTCCATTAAGGGTACTCCAGCACGATTAAAATCTATTAAGGAGAAATCCCCCCTGTCGTGCTTATTGTTTGCTGTGTCCTCTTCTAGGTGTACGCGAGTAATGTCAAAATAAGCCAAACGTCCCCCTGATACTATTGGATATTTATATTGTGAAATTTGATATCCCTTTGGAATATCAGGATAAAAATAATTCTTTCGATCAAATTCTGTAAAATCAGCAATATTAGCACCTAAAGCCAATCCTACTTTTATCACATTTTCAATTGCTTTTTTATTTGGCACCGGCAGTGCTCCAGGATGTGCCATACACACAGGGCAAATATTTGTATTTGGACGCTCTTCATCAGGGTCATTCTTACACGCACAAAACATTTTTGTTTGTGTTTTAAGTTCAGCATGTATTTCAAGCCCTACTGTTGGATAATACCTTTTTCCCATAAATTTATTATAACATGATGTTTTTTATTTTTTCTTTAAAATCTTAACCAAGGCATCTCTGAAATTTTTTACAGATTTATCATCATAAAGAGATATAACAAAAACTTTTTTATCTAGTTTTTCAAAATCTTTAATTTTTTTAGCAATAAATTTACTATCTTCTACTACATCGGATTTCGTCAAAATAATTATTTCTTCTTTTTCAAATAAACCATCTCCTGCTAAATTACTTTTTTTATCATAAGCCTTGAGTTCTTTTCTGATTTCTTTGTAAACTTTCATCATGTTTGAATTCTCAAATGACACAAGATGTGCAATCATTTTTGTTCTTTTTATATGTCGCAAAAATTTTACACCCAACCCTTTCCCTTCATGTGCTCCCTCAATAACTCCTGGAATATCAGCAATAATATAACCGTAGAAATCCCCTAAATTTGGATCAAGCGTAGTAAAAGCATAATCTCCTACTTTTGCATCGGCATTTGTAAGAGCATTCAATAATGATGACTTCCCAGCATTAGGCAACCCCACAAGTCCGATATCAGCAAAAAGCTCAAGTTCAATGTTAAAATTTCCTTTTTCTCCATCTTGTCCAGGATTACTTTCTGTTGGCGTTGTATTTGTAGATTTTTTGAAATGTTCGTTACCAAATCCACCATATCCTCCTTTTAGTAAAAGAATTTTCTGCCCTTCTTCTGTTAGTTGCCAAACTTCTTCTGTCTCTGGTCTCGTGATGATTGTTCCAATTGGTAAATCTAAAACAAAATCCTCTCCGTCTTTACCATGCAAACTTTTTTTACTTCCATCTTCTCCTTTCTCTGCAAAAAACTCTTTTTTCGCTTTATACTTTGAAAGAACGTGAACATCACGTACAGCTTGTATGTAAAAATTTCCACCTCTTCCGCCATCGCCTCCAGCAGGTCCACCTTTTGGTACAAACTTTTCTTGACGCCAACGTACTACTCCGTCTCCACCACGTCCAGCTTCTGCGTATATTTTTATTTCATCTATAAATGCCATAATTATTATATTAACATAAAAATTATAAACAAAGTTTTTAAGGGGTTTTGAGCGCGACGGCGCGAAAACTTCAAGATTTTTTGAGCACCAAAAAATCCGTACCGACAAAAATTTTGTTTTTAATTTTTATAACTTAATGCTAATTCTGCTAATTTGACCGCTCCTTCTTTTGATTTTGATACTGCCAAGAAAAGACCTTTATGGCAAAATACTGCGTCTTCTACTCCTGTAATTTTTTGTAATTCTTCATCTCGAAGACCTCCCCATTCTTTCGGAAAATCTTTTCTATTGTTGAAAGTTCTAGGATTTTCTCGTACTGCTCTTATCCCCCATAAATCATCATCACTCTTTGGATAAATAATGAAAAATGGTTCTTTTAATTTTGTTAAAGAAACTTCATTTTGAAAATTTTCATTTAAAATTAAAATCCTTTTATCTTCTGTTTTTTCATAAATAGAAAGAACTTTTTTAAAAGAAGAGAGAGCGTTCTTAACATGAATTATTTCTCTTGATAATACTTCTTTTGCAATTAAGACACTCTTTAAAAACATTTCATCATTATCTAGATTTTTCTCTTCCAGTGTTGGACACATTGCCAAGAAAAAATGCTGTATAAAATAAGGTGAAATTGAGTGTTTATTTTCTACTAAATCAAAACCATTATCAAATGCATCGATTGGAGCGACAAGGCGATCATCAACTATTTTTACAACTTCTTCTCCATCACAAATTTCTTTCCCAAATTTTTTCCAAACTAAACCAAAAGAAGAATACTCTATGCCATTTTCACGCATGCCTGCCCCACCTTTCTGGTGATGGTCAAAACGATTCAATCCTTCATTATAAATACCACCAACATCAAAAACATAATCCCCATTATTTATGATTTCTTCATCACGAGTTCTGACTATTTTAAACATTTCATTTTTCTTTTCGAGCATTAAAGACAATGTGGCACAAGCAAAGATATCATCTGTATGAAAAGAACCATTGTGGGTTACTAATTTTTTATTTGATTTCGTCATAAAATTCTTCAAAAACCTCATAAATCCATCCTACTAATTTATCAAAAAGAAAGAAAGAAATCATTAATACTAATATAACGAGTGAAAATCTCCAGATTTCTTTACTTACATGAAGTGCGGTATAACTAAAGAAATATCCGAGTGATAATAACAGTGGAGCCCAGGTGAGTGTAGCACTAACTTCAGCTTTTAGATATTTTTTAAAATCAATTTTTTCATACCCCGAAAATATTATTACCATATTATTAATCCCAAATATAAATTTAGAAATAAATATAGACCAAAAAGGTTTTTGGTTGAAATGAGGCATTATATTAAGAACCCTTTTTTCAATATATTTTAAAAATTTAGTTTCATGCCACCTGTCATGAATCATTTTCCCAATGTGATACCCAATAAATGTTTTAGTCAATCCACCCACAAGTATAAAAAGGAGAGCAAACCAAAAATTTAAAGCACCCAAGTGTGCAAGTATGCCAGCAGATATCACTACAACCTCTCCCTCAAAAATTAATCCCAAAAAAATAATTACATATGCTAAGAATTGATGATGATCTACAAAGAAAGTTATAAGATTAACTGTGTGCATAATTTAAAATAAAGCATCTACAACTTCTTTAACAATCATACCATCTGCTTTACCTTTTAAGTCTTTCATTATCGCTTGCATTAACTTGCCTTTTTCTTTAGCATCTGTGATATTCAATTCCATTTTTTTAGCTTGAGCTATTTTTGAAACTTCCTCTTTTCCCATCATTTTTGGTAAATAGGTTTCCAAAATGTTAAGTTCATCCTGTTCTTCTTTTACTAAATCTTCCCTATTCCCTTTTCTATATTGATCGATTGAATCTTTTCGCTGTTTTGCTAATCGAGTTATAACAACTAAAACTTCTTCATCTCTAAGAAACTCATTTGGCTTTTTATTTTTTGCAACAAGTTCATTGGTAAAAGCAGCAACCATCGCACGCAAAGCTTTCAAGGTTAATGCATCTTTTGCAAGCATTGCCTCTTTGATTTTCCCTTTTATTTGTTCGTGTAACATAGATTAATTATAGCAAATTGTGGTAAAATATAGAAATGCAAAAAATTATATTTTTCGACACTGAGACCACTGGCGTAAACGATACAGACTTTTTATGTCAGCTAGCATATAAATCAAAGGATGAGGAATTCTGTGAATTGTACAAACCAGAAATAAATATTCCGCCTGAAGCTTCTTCTGTTCATCACATAACAAATAAAATGGTTCAAGATAAACCTTCTTTCAAAAAAAGTAACGACTTTAAAAAAATCAAAAATCTTTTTGAAGATGAAAATAGTATTGTCGTAGCCCATAATGCTAAATTTGATTTAGCAATTATTAAAAAAGAAGATATGAATCCAAAAAATGTTATTTGCACTTTGCGGGTCGCTCGTGCACTCGATAAAGAAAATAAAATTCCACAACACAAATTACAATTCTTACGATATTTTTTAAACATTGAGATTGAAGCGACTGCGCACGATGCACTTGGTGATGTGCTTGTACTTGAAAAATTATTTGAAAGACTTATTGAAAAAATAAAAAAAGAAAATAACATGGACGAAGAAAAAGCCCTGGGAATGATGATAGACATATCTTCGAAACCCTCTCTCATGCATGCATTCTCTTTCGGTAAACACACAGGCAAAACTGTAGCTGATGTGGCAAAACAAGACCCAGGATACTTAAAATGGTTTTTAGAAACAAAGGAAAGAGATAACCCAGAAGACGAAGACTGGATTTATACTTTAAAACATTATTTAGGAAAATAAAAATGACTTCAGGTATTGTTTTATTAATTACCTGAAGTCATGTGTTGCTCTAACAAGTTAATTCTACACCCATATCTGATTCCTCCTTTGAGATATGGACCCGTGAAATCTATTTTGTGCCAGGCGTATCAAATATTCGAGTGCAATTTTTACAAAACATTCCATCTCCATTTGGATCAGGTATTATTTGATCAGATTTACAGTCCTCAAATGGGCAAATTGCTACCATCTTGGGCTGTAATTTTTTTTCGGTTTCTTTTGGAAAAATATTTACTCCAGAAACATGAAGAATAAATACAAAAATTGCAGAAACGATCATGATAGCAAAAACTATTAAGGCTATTGGCTGACCATAAGCACTCATCGTAAAATCTGATAAACTTGAAATATTTTCCATAATTTTAAATTTATTCGAACCATTAAGGTCCTACGTGGTTTAACAATGTAACATTTTTTTAAATCATGCATTTATTTTTTCAATCTGTCAATATTCTTTTGTGGATTATGCTCTTAGGCACCATTTAGAAAAATTAATTTAAATCGAAAATACCCTGGCCATTTGTTTGACTAGGGTACTTACTTTCCTTTTTTTTGATTATTTCTATTTTTAACCTCTTGGTAAAAACGTAAGCCACATTCGTACATTACTATGGCCATCACTATAACAAGGGAACCAACGCCTATCACCTTACCCCAAAAGAGCAAGGCTTCGTTCGAGATACTTCCTTTTGTTATATCTAACAAAATAAAAACTATACTACTCATATCACTCCTTTCATTAATTTATTTTCAAATAATTTTCTTATGAAAGAATGCTATATTTGTCTATTTATAACAATTAGTTAAAAGTCTTTTTTGTGTTAAAATAAATATATGGAAAACATTTTGTGGATTGTCATAGGAGTCCTTGTGGGAGGGCTACTCACTTATTTTTTACTTAGGAAAAAGGAAGGTCTTTCCACCGAGACGGAAAGTAAAAATCAAAATGATACAGGACTTCAGCTTATACTTACACAACTAAATGAGCTTTCAAGAACAGTAGACAATAAAATCGGTGAATCCCATAAACAAATGAACGAGAGCTTAAAATTTCATTCCACTGAATCAAATAAAATAATAAGAGATGTAACAGAAAAATTGACTCGTCTTGATGAGACAAACAAACAAGTTATTTCTTTTGCTGACCAATTGCAAAGCTTACAAGATATATTAAAGAATCCAAAACAGCGTGGAATCCTCGGCGAATACTATTTAGAAACAGTTTTGAAAAATGTCTTACCACCTGGTTCATATCAAATGCAATATGCCTTTCCTGATGGAAACATCGTAGACGCAGTTGTATTCGTAAAAGATAAAATTATACCAATCGACTCAAAATTCTCTCTTGAGAATTACAATAGAATGACCGAAGAAAGAAACCCCGCTGAGAAAAAAAAGTTAGAAGTAATCTTCGTTAATGATTTAAAAAATAGAATTACAGAAACTGCAAAATATATCCAACCAGCACAAAATACAACTGACTTTGCATTTATGTTTATTCCACATGAAGCAATCTACTACGATCTTTTAATAAATAAAGTTGGCTCACAAGATGAGAGTGCCGAAAACTTGATCCAACGCGCATCTGGAAAATATAAAGTAATCATCGTTTCCCCTACTTCATTTTTGGCATATTTACAAACGGTTCTCCAAGGGTTAAAAGCTATGCAAATAGAAGAATCTGCCAAGGAAATAATAAAAAAAGTTGGAGACTTAGGGAAACACTTAAAATCTTATGATGAATATCATGTAAAACTTGGCAATGCTTTGGGCACTGTTGTGAATCATTATAATACTTCAAATAAAGAATTACGTAAGATTGATAAGGATGTTTTACGCATAGCTGGATCTTCTCCAGAGCTTTCAGCACTTGAATTAGAAAAGCCAAAAATCGAAGACTAATTAGTATTGACAAAGCTTTATTTTTGTGTATAATAAAGCGTAAATATAGTTAACAGACGATCCTTCTCCTAGGATATTTTCTGTTTTGATAATTAAATTAAATAAAAAAACAATTTCTAAAAAATCAACGAAAAATGGCAAAGAAAAGAGAAAACAACAACTGTCTCGAAAAGACTATTGATGAACTAAAAATCCCTGAAGGTTATGTATCCCCCAGGCAAAGAATGATTATCGAAGTTAAATTAAGAAGAGATGCATTACTTAGACTACAGAAAACACAGGCAGTTTAATTTAAAACCATCGGAAATGAAAAAAGAGAAAGAAGCAACTGCGGTCAAGAAAAACCGGTACTCGAACGAAGAACTTCAGAATGAATTTAAGCCATTAATTCTGAATAAGCTTAAAAAGGCTTACAGTGATCTGGAACTATTAACAGAGTCCTCCTCGAGCCATCAGAATAAGAATGATACTAACGATACTTCCCGAACTTTTAAAGTACTAGAGGAAGGTTGCCAGGTTTCCTCAAGGGAGGAAAACAGTAAGCTTGCTTCCCGTCAGGAAAAATTCATTAAGTCGCTTGAAAACGCCTTAATTCGAATTGAGAACAAAACATACGGGATATGCAGAATTAGTGGTGAACTAATCTGCAAAGGTAGATTGAGATCTGTCCCCCATGCCACAACAACCTGTGAAGCTAAGAAAACAGAAAATTCAAAAAAAGTAAAAGGAAAAGGAAGATTCGACAAGGAAGAATTTGAAGAAGAATAATAAAATTAGGCATAAACAACATAACGTGCATCATTATCATTTTGATGCACGTTATTTTTTTGATTTTAAGCTAAAAAATGTTATATTTTTTTCATGGCCCTATCGTCTAACGGCTAGGACGGATCCTTCTCAAGGATTAAATTCGGGTTCGATTCCCGGTAGGGTCACCATTGACAGCTAGCACGAGATGTGTTTTTATAATGGTTTTAGAGCTAGCTCTAAAAGGGTGCGATTCTCAGAAAGGTCACAAATTAATTTATATTAACAAAAATAAATTTAATATGTTATATTTTCAAAATTAAATTTTATTTATTTTTTCCTAAAAATGTATTCCAATCATTTGAATCATCTACTTTTTTGGGAAATTTTGACATTGATATAAGAGTGTTAGGAGCTGGCCAATTATTTTTAGAATAATTTTTTTGATAATCCCCCGAAGAATTAATTCCTTTTTCTAGGATATCATTTCGGAGGGTTTCATATGTCCATTCTTTTTTCTTTTCTCTTTCTAAAAATGTATCCCAGTCGTTTGTCCCATCTCGATTTTTGGGAAATTCTGGCAT
>CAIVNB010000069.1 GCA_903907175.1 uncultured bacterium | reverse complement strand
AATCGGTGATAGGTGAATATGTAGAAGATTAAGGTTTTCTGCCACCGAGACCAGTATCCATACATTGAGAGTATTTGCGACTATGGTTTCAAATAGAGTGGTGTATGTAGCACTTCATAAAAAATGAATATACTTGGTATGGGGTTTTAGGGCATTACTATGCCGAATACGATACAGCTCCGAGAGTATTCAAAGGGCAGTGGAACTAGAAGAAATCCCATACATTTCGTGCAGAACCGCAACGGCAACCTGAATGTCCCGTATCTCTATGAGAACGGTGGCAAGGTTGTGGTGAACTGGAACTGGCTGGACAACAACTGGAACTCCAACAATCCCGCACTCCGCTTTGGCAACTCTTTTCATTTCTCTCTCGTCTTTATTGCGGGAGAGTTTTGTTTTGCGAGCTGTCCACTCCAACCCCCGAGCATCTTTCCTATTTCTTCTACTTTTACAGATAAAGCAAGATACTTTTTATTATCAATAGATTTTGCTTCCCATAAAACCATCAAAAGTATCTTGAGAGTATCTGTCTTTCTGATTGCCAGTCGGACCCACGGTTGTTTTTCTTCACGAGATAAAAAGGTGGCGATAGAGATTGCCTCTATTACCTCAACAAACAAAGTATCAATCTTTTGCCCTAGAGTATATTTGTGGATTTTTGGCAAAGTTTCGTAAAAAGTAATCCACTGTAAATAACAGCTTTTCGCTTTTGCCAGTAGTGGCAAAAGCGGGGGGGGGGGGGTAGAATAAATAATATGTCCCGCATTCAACTTGTTCATAATTATGACTATATCATTTGGTTAGACAACTTGCTCTCTGCGTGGGAAGAGTTTAAGGTTGGCAAAAAATCTCGCAAAGATGTGCAGGAGTTTGAGAGAAATCTGATGGCTAATATAATTTCACTTCACCAGGACCTAGTGAATAAAACATACAAACATTCTGAATATGAAGCATTTAAGATTTCAGACCCCAAACCCAGAGATATACATAAAGCAAAAGTTCGGGACCGATTATTACATCACGCTATTTACCGAGTGCTGTATCCATTTTTTGATAGGACATTTATTGCCGACTCCTATTCTTGCAGAGTAAATAAGGGAACACACAAAGCAATAGATAGGTTTAGAAAGTTTGCCTACAAAGTATCAAAAAATCATACGAGAACGGCTTGGGTTTTGAAAGGAGATATAAGAAAGTTTTTCGCTTCAATTGACCAAGGGGTGATGCTTGAAATGATAAAGAGTTATATACCAGACACTGACATTGTTTCTTTGCTCTACGAGATTATCAGCAGTTTTTATTCTACCGAAAAGGGTAAAGGTCTTCCGCTTGGTAATCTTACCTCACAATTATTTATAAACATTTATATGAATAAGTTTGACCAGTTTATGAAGCATAAAATTAAGGCAAAATACTATATTCGCTATGCCGATGATTTTGTGATTTTATCGGATGATAAGCAGTCGCTTGTAGATATGTTGCCCAAGATAAAAGATTTTCTTGAAAATGAACTCAATCTCCACCTGCATCCGAAAAAAGTATCTATAAGCACAGTTGCCTCGGGCGTGGACTTTCTGGGCTGGGTTTTATTTCCCGATCATAGAGTGGTTAGGACTATTACAAAACAGAGGATGTTTAGGGGTATAGAGAGGCGAAAAGGTAAGCCAGAAACAATACAATCCTATCTTGGGCTAGTAAGCCACGGCAACGCCAAGAAGCTGAAAAGTAAGATTGAAAGCTATGCGGTTTCAAGTGCTTCTAGCTTTTTGCCTAAAACTGGTATATAAATATAACCATTATGGTTGCGTATCGCAGTTCTCACTTCGTCCACTAGGTCGCGCATTGATATTTAAGCCTTAATTTTAGGGCTATTGGGGGTATTTGGAATTGTTTTATAAGGTTTTTTGTGATATACTCTATCTATGAATAATAGCCAATTAGATAAAAATGAAGGAGAAACTCTCCAAAAAATTGAGGCTATTTATAATGATACAACGTCTAAAATTAAAATACTTGAACAAGAACAAAAAAACATTGTGTCAGATTATTTAAAGCAAAAAGAACAAGAGAAAATTGAACAAATTAGAAAATTATTATTAAATTAGTTTTAGACAAATTATATGAATGAACAAATTAAGAATGAAAAAAATTTGGAAATCAATAAAAATGAAACTAATTCTGAGACAACAAAGCGCCCATGGGAACTTGGTGTTGAGGACCAATCTTTTTTTGACAGAAAATTTAAAGCGTTAGAATATTTTAATAATAAATTAAATACAACAAAAGAACAATCAACTGAATCAGCTAAGGGTGAGATTGTTAAGTTTGAACAAAGAGTTAATAATTTAGATTTGGATTCCTGTACTCCTGAAGAAATTGCTACTCTTAAGAATAAATTAGGTGACCTTGAAAAACAGAAATCAGAAATAATACAGTCTGGCCAAGAGGAAATGAAAAATATTGCTACAGAAAAAGCAAATGTTGAAGATGTCGATTATGAGGAAGTAGAAGAAAAGGATGGTTCAAAAATATCAAAGCAACCAGACACGACCGAAAATGTTAAACCCGAAGATGAAGAAGCTGAAGATGACAGTAAAAAAGAAATTGGGAAACCTACTGAAAAGTTAAAAGAAAAACCATTAGAACCAGGTGATGAAGTTTATAGTAATGGTAATTTCTATAAAATTTATAATATCCATACACCTACTGTTGAGGAAGAACAAAAAATATGGGAGAACGGTAAAATAAAGAGAGATAAGGAATTTAGTGAGACATCAGGGCTTTTGCCATACAAAGAAGGCAGCGAAAGATCTTTTCAAGAAAGAGAATTATTTGAAGAAAAAAAGAAAAAAGAGCTCAAGGAACGTGGACCAATAATAACTGCAATAATTAAAGGAGGTGAAGAAAAAATTGAATTAGATTTAAGAAATATCATTAGAGTTGAGACGCCTGAGCAAAGAGAAAAAATTGTAAAAATGCAAAAAGAAGAAGATGGAGCTGAGTCACGAGCTGCGAACTTTATGGGGATTGGGGATACAAAGAATATGGTAGACAAGATAACTGAGCAACCGGGGAAATTTTAATTTCTTTTGTGGGAAAAATGAATATAGGCATCATTAAAATCGCTTGTAAGGCGATTTTTTGGTATTATTATAAGTATGAAGAAGATTTTGTTGGTTGTTTTTGTATTTAGTATTTTCTTGCCAAATTTATCATTTGCTTCTTTTGATGTAAGTTTAAAATATGGATCTCGCGGTTCTGCTGTTACAGAACTTCAAATTTTTTTACAGACTCAGGCTTTTTTAAAAGGCAAAGTAGATGGAAAGTATGGCCCAGCTACACTAAGTGCAGTTAAGGCATTTCAGCTAGCCAATGGCCTATCTTCTGATGGTTCTTTTGGTAAGGCTAGCCGTACTAAAGCAGCTTTAATTGTTGCTAATAAACTAAAATCTTCAAATACGATTAGCCCAACAAATGCAGTAGCAAACATTCCTTCTCCTTCAGTCGTTCCGGCTGTGGTTGTGCCTTTCAGCGGTTCATTAGATTTAGCATTAGGGGGATCTTATTCTAACCAGTCAGTTTCTGTTCCTAGGGTGAAGGTTAAATTAGCTAATTTTTTTTTAAAAAATAATACGACGGAAGATATAAATTTAAATAAAATAGAAGCTGGTTTTAATGTTAGTTCTAATCAATATTTGATGAATTTATATGTTTCAAATTTGTATGCTGTTTATGGAGATAATAAAACCTCTATCTCTGATATAGCGAATGATGATAATTTTTGGGCAATAAATTTTAAATTGCCAGTAGGTCAATCCATCGAAATATCAATTTATGGGGATATTAATTCTTCAACACCACTAGGGTCAATTATTAATTCTAATTTATTAATATCAGGAACATCTGCGGCTTCTTCTTCTAATGTTTACTCTAATTTAAATGTTTTATTTCCAGGACAGAGTATTACTATTGGCGCAGGTGCTCTGTCAGCATACCAAGATGGCACAACTCCTACTGTAAGATTTTCTGTAGTTAATAAAAAAATTATTGCTGGCAAATTCCAACTTACTGCTAGCGCTGATTCTTATGTTGTATCTGAATTAAAATTCGCTATCCCAAATTTAAAAAATACTGCTGTAATATCAAATGTTACTTTAGTAGATTCTGGTAATCAAAATGTATTGGCAACTGCGGTGTTGAAAAATGACTATAATAGTAATAATTCGACTTTTGATTTTCTAACTAATATTTCTGTCCCCATGAATTCATCAAAATATATAACAATTAATTATGATTTAAATAAGACAATTGATTCTAGCAGTACAAATATAAATGTTGCTCCAGTTTTAATTTATACTAAAGCTACAAATAGTACAGGGATATTAACATATGGAGTTGCCACGGATTATATTAACTACAGTGCCCCTACTAATAGTCTTGGATTGCCATCGAGCGGAGTTACTGTAAATGGTCTTTATTTATTTAATAGTGTTCCAACTGTTGCATATATTGCCTCTACCAATTCAAGTGTTAGAAGTGGTTCAAACATAAATCTATATACATTTAATGTAAGTTCTGATCCAAACGGAAGTATATCTTTTAAGCAAGTAACCTTCCTTGTGACACTCAGTGATCCAAGTAATTATAATCTTCGGTTGAATAAATTTTCTCTCCTTAAAGATAAAAATGATTATTCAAATTCAGTTTCCATTGGTAGTGTAATGGGGTCTAGTTTTTCTCCATTAACGATAGATCTTGGGATAGGGACAGGTACAACAAATACAATTGTTTTGACATTTGAACAGGAAGAAGTGATTCCTGCGGGAGAAACTCATACATATACACTAAAAGCTTATGTTAATAATTTGAATTCATCTTCTACTTCTGCTTCTATTACAACCAACATCCCTTCAGACACTGATTTATTGTCTGGAGGCAGATATTTAAAAACATCATTTTCAAGTTTTTATTATGGTTTATCTAAAACAGGGCTAGACTCTTCTTTGGTTAGTTATTATAATTTTTTATGGTCTGACATGTCTGAATCTTTTCCCAATGTACACAATAATTTTAATGGTCCTTACACGAATGACTGGTATAATAGTTATGGGTTTTTGAATTTACCTTTTCCCACCCAAACAGTAAATGCTCAGTAGTTTTTAAAGATTTTTTGGTTAATCTAGTCTAGTGTAATTTTTTATACAGATTTTGCTTTATTTTGCTATAATACAAATTCGATGAAAATTACACAAAAAACATATGAAGGTTTTTTTATTTTATTTGCAACTGCAGCCTTATTTTTTATAGGTATTTTAACTGTTAATGCGCAAACTGTCTCACAAAATACAGTAGTGACAAACACTCCTGTCGTTGCTCCTGATAAATTTGTTGTACCACTTAATTATACTTTTGATCAAATTACTCAAAGTCTTTTGGATCAGAAGTATATTAGCGATAAAAATAATTTTATTTCAATATTTTCAAAAACAAAAGGGGACATAGTACCTGGAGCATATAAGATTAGTGTAGGAATGACTGTAAATAGTATTTCTAAAATATTGCATGGCAAACCATATATGAAATGGGTGGTTATCCCCCCAGGGTTACGCAAAGAGGAGATTTCTGAACTTTTAGCTACTAATTTAGGCTGGACGAAGTTGCAAAAAAGTAATTGGATAAATAAATATACAAAAATGAAATTTGATTACATTGAAGGAGTTTATTTTCCTGATACTTATTTAATTCCAGTTGCAGAAACATCTCTTCTGGTGGCGAATAGATTGGTAGCTAGGTTTAACGAAAAATTTGCAACGTATTTGCCTCGTTTCCAAAGTCAAAACATACAATGGACAAAAGGATTAACCCTAGCCTCGATAGTGCAACGTGAAGCTGCGAATGATGCCGACATGCCACTCATTGCTGGAATTTTATTAAATCGTCTTAATCAAAAAATTCCACTTTCTGTCGATGCGACGCTTCAATATGTTCGTGGAAATAAGGGTAATGGTTGGTGGGCGCCAATAACCATTGCCGATAAGAAAACAACCTCAGCATATAATACTTATAAAAATGCTGGACTTCCTCCTCATCCAATTTCAAATCCTGGGATACCCGCGATAGAGGCAGTATTGAACCCAACTAAAACAGATTGTTTATACTATCTTCATGATAAAGAACGTATAACTCATTGTGCAGTTACTTACGAAGAACACCAAGCAAATATACTTAAATATTTAAAATAACAGAACTAGATAAACTTCATGAAGATTTCACTTTTAAAGTGCTATCATAATAGTATGAAAATATTAGTTGTTGAAGATAATACAAAATTAGCTGAAAACCTCAAGCAAGGCCTTATGCAAGAAGGGTATGCTGTTGATATCATAGAGGATGGACTTGTTGCAGAACGCAGGATACTTATTAATCGTGATGAATATGATCTTATTGTTCTTGATAGAATGCTTCCTGGCAAAGATGGTGTATCTGTATGTAATAGTTGGCGTGAGAATGAGATAGTTATTCCAATATTAATGCTTACAGCATTAGACACTACAGATGATAAAGTTCGAGGTCTTAATGCAGGGGCAGATGATTATTTGGCAAAGCCGTTTGCTTTTAAAGAACTTCTTGCTCGCATTAAAGCACTTTTACGTCGACCAAAACAGTCTGCACCAATCATACTTACACATAAAGATATCAGTATTAATACAACGGGAAGAGTTGTAACTTATAAAAATAAACCGATATCTCTTACCTTGAAAGAATTTATGGTGTTAGAATATCTAATGAGAAACCATAACAAAGTAATTACTCGAGATGATCTTTATTCACATGCATGGGATTTTGCAGATTCTTCATTTAGTAATACCGTCGACGTGCATATAAAAAATTTAAGAAAAAAAATTCATGATAATGGAAAAATTATACAAACAATTCGTGGAGTCGGTTATAAAATGGAAAACTGACCTAAAAGATGAGTTTCTTTTAGCACGACTTAGACTTACTTTATATTATTCCCTTACGGCGATGGTAATTTTGGGGGGTTCAAGTATCGTACTTTACAATACAATTCTCTCTAATCTCGCCCAGTCAATTTCAGAAAATCCATTTATAAATAAAGATTTAGCTGTTGCAATTTTAGATAAAGCCCAAGATATATTGTTGAATCGTTTTATAACAATAGATGCTTTTATAATATTTTTTGTTATTATATTAGGATTTTTGCTTACTGAACAAACTCTTAAACCAATTAAATCAAACATGGAAAAACAAAAGAGGTTTATTGCTGATGCATCTCATGAACTCCGTACTCCGATAGCCGTAGTCATTTCCGGCCTCGAGGTTAATTTAAATAATAAAAAATTAGATCTCATCGGAGCTAAAAAAACATTAGAAGATACTTTGGATGAAATGAGAGAATTTTCAAAACTCAGCAATAGTTTATTAGATATATCAAAATATGATAGATCAATATGTTTAGAATGTGAGCCTATTGTTATTAATGAATTATTAAAAAAAATCATAGAAAAAAATAATAATTTAGCTCATGTTAAAGACATAAATATTGAATCGAAAATAGAATTGACGGCGAATGTTCTCGGAGATAAAACAGAACTTAGCCGAGTGTTTTTCAATATTTTAGATAATGCCATAAAATACACTTCCCCAAATGGGGTAATAACCATATCCGATAAAATCGTTTCTAATAAATATGTTGTTACTGTTAGTGATACCGGTATTGGTATTGGAGAGGGTGTTCTAGACAAGATATTTGATCCGTTTTTTCGAGGCGATGCATCAAGAAATACTCTAGGGGCGGGTCTCGGACTTACATTGTCAAAGAAAATTATTGAAAATCATAAAGGAACGATAGTCATAAAAAGTGAAGTAAATAAGGGTACAAATGTGATAATTTCTCTACCTATCTCTTCATAGCGATTTCATCTCACAAATATATAATGTTTGCATACACTAAAGGTCATAGGTGTAAACATTATTATTAGTATTATAAGTTTATTAAAATTAATTATGAAATATAAAAAACATTTAGCAACAGGGGCACTAGCATTATCATTATTAGTTTCTGGTTCTACAATTTATGCGGCAACACCCCAAGATTTAGGCATAAAAAATGTTCCAAAAACTTATCAAAAACAAAATAAAACTAATCCTAAAACAATAGGATTAAATAAGCAAAATGGAGTAGTAGGGGTTGTATCCGCTTTAACTAGTACGGGGTTTACTGTAAATGTAACAAACATGAAAACCAAAGCAACATCGTCAGTTGATGTTGTGACAAATGCAACAACAACGTATAAGAAAGATGGTCTTTCTGCAACAGCAACGGATGTTTTAGTGGGACAGAAGGTTATTGTTTCTGGGACCCTAGACAAAACGACGAATATTTTAACAGCTAAAACAGTAAAGATTATTACAAAGACAGCTATGTTAAAAGTTAAGAAAGACATAAAAACAACCGGAACAAAAACTAATTAAATCTATCGTTCCAAATAAAACGGCCTTAGATTAATTAGGTGAAAGAGAGGTTTGTTTTATCAGTTAATTAAATATAAAAAACTAGCGATACCGCTAGTTTTTTATATTTGACAAAATTTATAAAAAGAGTAAGCTGTATTTGATTGATAGATTGTGTTTCGGATGTACTCCTTGTTTCACATTATTAGAGCCTTATTTATATAGGTATAAACTAATTTAGTATCCGATTCAAATAATAAAAAGCTAAGAGAAAGCGTTTTTCGTCTTTTTGCTTTGTATTTTTTGTTTATTTCGGAGTAATAAAAATATGCAAAAAGAAGTAAAGCGTCCGCAAAAGTTTTTTGGAAGATACAAGAAACCTTTAATAGAGTTTCCAAACCTAATCGAAGCACAAGTAAAATCCTATAAGTGGTTAGTAGAAGAAGGAATAAAAGAAGTTTTTAAAGAATTTTCTCCAATAAAAGATTATTCTGGAAAAAAATTTCAATTAGAATTTACTTCTTTCACGCTTGGTGAATCAAAATCTAATGAAAATGAAACAAAAATAAATAAAATTTCTTATCAAGGATCTCTCAAAGCACGAGTAAAATTAACAAATAAAATATTGGGTACAATAAAGGAACAGGAGATTTTTATGTCTGATCTTCCTTTAATGACTCCACATGGTAGTTTTATTATAAACGGAGTAGAGCGTGTGATTGTTCCACAACTTGCACGTTCTTTTGGTTTTTTCTTTACAGAATCTGAGAGTAAGGGTAAGAGATATTTTGGAGCAAAAATTATTCCTGCAAGAGGTGTTTGGATTGAGATAGAATCAGAATCTGATGGAGCAATTTATGTAAGAATAGATAAAAAGAGAAAATTTCCAGTTACTGCACTTCTTCGTGTTATGGGTTATCACTCAAATGAGATGATCTTAAAAGAGTTTGAAAAAGATCAGAATCAAACAGAGTCCATTAAAGCATGTTTAGCAAAAGATACCGCTAAAACTTTGAATGATGCATATATAGAGATTTATAAACGCCTAAGAGATGGTGATATGGCTACGGCTGATAATGCTCGTGAATTTATTGATTCTCTATTTACCAGTGAAAGATATGATCTATCTCCAGTTGGAAGATATAGATTTAATAAGAGATTTGAAAAGAATATGGAAGACGAAGAACTTGCCCGCCGTACTATATCAAAAGAGGACTTGGTAACTGTGCTTATGAATATTGTTACGTTAAATAACGATATTCATGCAAAATCTGATGACATAGATCACTTAGGACAAAGACGAGTACGTTTTGTTGGGGAAATGCTTCAACAAAAAATACGTACTGGTATGATGCAAATTAAAAGAAATGTTCAAGACAGAATGTCCATTGTTGATGTAGATACAGCAATGCCAATTCAAATAATCAACCAACGCCCACTCCAAGCTCGTATTAAAGAATTTTTTACAACAAACCAGCTTTCACAATTCATGAACCAAGAAAATATCTTGGCTGAAATTGAACATATTCGCTTACTTTCAGCTCTTGGACCTGGAGGATTAACGCGCGAACGAGCGGGACTTGAAGTTCGTGACGTGCACCCATCTCACTACGGAAGAGTGTGTCCTATTCACACACCAGAAGGACCAAACATTGGGCTTATTGTACATCTTTCAACTTATTCAAGAATAAATGATTTTGGAATTATAGAAACTCCTTATGTTAAAGTAAAAAATGGAAAAATAACAGGGGAAGTTTCTTATTTAAATGCTCTTGATGAAGAGAAATGTAATATTGCTCATTCTGGAATTGCTTATGATGAACACGGAGTAATTACAGAAAAAAAAGTTGAAGCTAGAATAAAAAATAATCCTGGGATAATTTCTCGTGATGAACTTGATTATATTGATGTTGCTACTAACCAAGCTTTTTCTATTGCAACTTCTTTGATTCCTTTCTTAGAACATAACGATGCCAATAGAGCACTCATGGGAAGTAATATGCAGAAACAAGCAGTGCCTTGTGTAAGTCCTGAGGCGCCACTTGTAGCTACTGGAGTTGAAGGTTTAGCCTCTAGAGATTCAGGTAGATTGGTCATTGCAGAAGAGGATGGCGTTGTTTCTTATCTTGATTCAAGAAAAATAATAGTAAAAGGCAAAAATGAGAAAATATATCCACTTGTAAATTTCTTAAGAAATAATAATTTTTCTGTTTTTCACCAACGCCCATCTGTAAATATTGGAGATAAGATTAAGAAAGGGGATGTTCTTGCTGATACTACAAGTTCCGTAAATGGACAGATTTCTATTGGACAAAATATTTTCGTTGCCTTTTTGTCATGGAGTGGCTCAAACTATGAAGACGCAATAATCATTTCTGAAAAATTAGTTAAAAAGAGCAAATTCACCTCTATTTATTTAGAAGAATTTATTTGTATAGTTCGTGATACAAAGTTGGGGCCTGAAATAACAACTCGAGACATCCCAAATATCGGAGAAGTTAAGTTAAAAGATTTAGATGAAGATGGAATTGTCAGAATCGGAGCAGAAGTAAGAGAAAACGATATTTTAGTTGGTAAGATTACTCCAAAAGGTGAGACAGAACTTACTCCTGAAGAAAGATTATTGCGTTCAATTTTTGCTGAAAAAGCACGTGACGTAAAAGACACTTCATTACGTGTAGAGCATGGCAAAAGAGGAAGAATCATCGGAGTGAAAATATTTTCTCGTGATTTAGGACACACTCTCGAAGCTGGAATTATAAAGAAAATTGTCATTGAAGTTGCTCAAATAAGAAATATTTCAATTGGCGATAAGTTGTCTGGGCGTCATGGAAATAAAGGCGTTATTTCGACTATTTTACCTGAAGAAGATATGCCATATGCAGCGGATGGTACTCCTATTGATATAATTTTGTCTCCACTCGGGGTTCCTTCTCGTATGAACTTGGGACAGATATTAGAAATGCATCTTGGGATGGCGGCAAATACGCTTGGCTATCAAGCAATTGTACCTCCATTCTTAGGGGCAAAACATGAGGAAATAAAAGAAGAATTAAAAAAGGCTGGGTTTGCAGAAAATGGTAAAATGAAACTTTTTGACGGACGAACAGGGGAGGCTTTTGGTCAAGATATTGCTGTTGGATACATGTATATGTTGAAACTGCACCACATGGTAGAGGACAAGATCCATATGCGCTCTATCGGTCCTTACTCTCTTATTACTCAACAACCTCTTGGTGGAAAAGCTCAGGGTGGAGGACAGAGATTCGGAGAAATGGAAGTCTGGGCACTTGAAGGTTACGGCGCTGCTTATACACTCCGAGAAATGTTAACTATAAAATCTGACGATATACTAGGTCGATCTTCCACTTTTGATAATATTATTAAAAATGAACCCATTAAAGCTCCTAATTCTCCTGCATCTTTCAATGTGATGCTAAATTATTTGAGAGGCCTTGCACTTGATGTAAAGCTTGAGAAATATATTGATAGGGAATAAAAGGTACATTAATAATAATTTAAAAAATATATGAAAACTTTAAACACAACAGATTTCAATCATATCACTCTCAAACTTGCATCACCTGAACAAATCAAGGAGTGGTCTTATGGAGAGGTTACAAAACCTGAAACTATAAATTATCGTACCGGGAGATCCGAACGTGGAGGATTGTTTGATGAAAAGATATTCGGACCAGAAAAAGACTATGAATGTTATTGTGGAAAGTATCGCCGAATTCGTTATAAAGATATTATTTGTGAAAAATGCGGAGTTGAAGTAACTCGTTCTATCGTACGAAGAGAAAGAATGGGGCATATTGAACTTTCTACTCCTGTAGCACATATTTGGTTTTTACGTGGTGTGCCATCTAGAATGAGTATACTCTTAAACATTTCTGTTTCTGATCTTGAAAAGGTTATATACTTTGCTGGTTATATAATCACAAAGGTATATGAAGAAGAAAAAGAAATAATTGTTCAGAATTTGGATAAAGAATATAAGACAAAAGTAAAAAATACTAACGATGATGAGACAAAAGAAAAATTAAAGGCATTACTTTCAAGTACTAAAAAAGAGATTGGGGAAATTTATGAAGGGAAAGTTTTAAATGAAATTTCTTTTCATCACTATTCTCTTAAGTATGGTACTTGCTTTGAAGCAAATATTGGAGCAGAAGCAATCTATTCTATTTTCAAAAACCTAGATCTAAATAAATTAAAAGCACACACAGAAGGGATGTTAGAAAAAGCCAGTGTTGTTGAAAAGGATAAATTACAAAAAAGACTTTCTTTGATTCGTGCGATGATCTATGCGGGGATTAGACCAGAATGGATGTTGCTTACAGTTATTCCTATTATCCCGCCAGTGCTTCGTCCAATGGTAGCATTAGATGGGGGACGTCACGCAACTTCTGATTTAAATGATTTATACCGACGTGTTATTAATAGGAATAATCGTCTAAAGAAGTTAAAGGAAATAAATGCTCCAGATGTAATTCTAAGAAATGAAAAAAGAATTATCCAGGAAGCAGTGGATGCGCTTATTGATAACTCAATTGCGAAACAAAATGACAATGTTGCAATGAGTCAATCTCAAAAAAGAGCCCTTAAATCTCTTTCTGATAACTTAAAGTCAAAACAAGGATTATTCCGACAAAATTTACTTGGTAAGCGAGTAGATTACTCAGGACGATCTGTAATTGTGGTTGGACCTCAGCTTAAACTTAATCAATGTGGGCTTCCCAAACACATGGCACTTGAACTATTCCGTCCCTTTGTAATTTCTAAAATTTTACAAGCAGAAATTGCTTTTAATATTCGTGGAGCAAATAAACTTATAGAAGAACAAACACCGGAAGTTTGGGCAATGCTCGAAGAAGTAATTCAGGGGAAATATGTCTTACTAAACCGTGCTCCAACTTTGCACAGATTGGGCATACAAGCATTTAATCCAATACTTATTGAAGGAAATGCTATCCAAGTACATCCGCTTGTTTGTCAGGCATTTAATGCTGACTTCGATGGAGACCAGATGGCTGTTTATGTACCACTTTCTGAAGAAGCACAAATGGAAGCAAGAGAATTAATGGCATCAAATAAAAACTTGCTTAAACCACAGAACGGAGATCCAATTGTGCATCCAAGTAAAGATATTGTGCTTGGTGCTTATTGGATGACAAAATCTCTAGACGAAGAAATGGGAGAAGGGAAATATTTCTCAAGTCCAAATGCTGCTGTGACCGCATTTGAATATGGCGTGGTTTCTCTTCGAGCAAAGATTAAAGTATTGGCTACAAGTTCATTTAAGTATAAAAAATTTGGTGAAAAGATTTTCGATACTACTGTTGGCAAAATTCTTTTCAATAGTATTTTACCTTCTGATTTTTCTTTTGTAGATGATGAAATGACACAAAAAAGATTATCAGCTCTTGTTGATGAACTTATTGTGCACTATGGAGTCGACAATACTCCGCCAGTCTTAGATAAAATAAAAGAATTTGGTTATAAATACGCTACTGTTTCAGGTACTACTTGGGGTTTTGATAACGTAAAAGTACCAGAAGAAAAACCAAAAATTATTGCAGAAGGGAAAAAGAAAGAGGATCAAGTAATTTCTGAGTGGAAGGAAGGCCTTCTTTCAGAAGAAGAAAAATATCAAAAGATTATTGAGATTTGGACTCAGGTTAAAAAGGAAATAGAAAAAGTTTTACCCAATACTCTTCCTAAAAATGGTTCCACTTATGATTTATTTACTTCAAAAGCACGTGGAGACATTACGAGTTTAACTCAAATGACTGGTATGAAAGGTTTAATTCAGAATAACCAGGGTAGAATATTGGAATTTCCTATTATTCCTTGTTACCACGAAGGACTTTCTCCGATTGAGTATTTCATTACCACTCACGGTGCAAGAAAGGGTGCTTCTGATACTGCTCTCAATACCGCAAAGGCTGGATATTTAACACGAAGACTTGTTGATGTTGCACAAGATGTCGTTATCACTGAAGAAGATTGTGGAACAAAAGAAGGGAAAATGGTATCACGTGAAAATATTTCTGGAATAGAAATTCCTCTTTCAAAGAATATTAGAGGTAGAATTTTAGCAGAAGATTTGAAAGATAAGGATGGAAATGTTGCTTATAAAAAAGGATTTTTAGTTACCAAAGAAGAAGCTTATATTATTGAAAAGAAAGGATATTCCAGTGTATTTGTACGTTCTCCTTTAACATGTCGCACTGTTCATGGCCTCTGTCAGAAGTGTTATGGTCTCGATTTGGGTAGAAACCATCTTGTTAATTTAGGTGAAGCAGTAGGTATTATTGCAGCTCAAGCAATCGGAGAACCAGGTACTCAGCTCACACTTCGAACGTTTCATGCTGGAGGTGTCGCAGGGACAGACATCACAACAGGATTGCCTCGTGTTGAAGAAATTTTTGAAAGAAGGATTCCTAAAAATCCAGCTATAGTTTCAGAAACAGACGGAGAAATATTTGAAATTAAAGACAAAGATGGAAAAGAAAAAATAATTAAAATTCTTTCTGACTCTAAGATTGATGGAAAATCAAATGAGATAGAATACCTCGTTCCGTTTAATAGAATGCCTATTGTTAAAGTGGGAGATAAAGTTAAAAAAGGTGAAATCTTAACAAATGGGTCTGCTGATATTGCTGAGATATTCAAATACGGAGGAAAAGAATTAGTTGAGGAGTATATAATTAGAGAAATAAATAAAGTTTACGAATTACAAAGTGCTTCGATTTCAAGAAAACATACCGAAATAATTATTCGCCAGATGTTTTCAAGGAGAAAAGTAAAAGATTCAGGAGAAACCAATTTTTCTAATGGTGATATTGTTGAAAATACAGCATTTATCGAAGAAAATAGCAGAATTAGTAAAATTAATAAAAAAGAAGCAAAAGCAGAAACAATTGTACTTGGTATTACAGAGGTTTCTCTTCGTACGAAGAGTTGGCTTTCAGCCGCATCATTCCAAAATACTAATCGAGTACTCATTGAAAATGCAGTTAAGGGTGGGGTTGATAACTTAAGAGGTTTGAAAGAAAATGTTATCATTGGACGTTTAATTCCAGCAGGAACTGGATTTAAAAATAAAGAAAAGATTCCCGAGGAAGAATAATAAATATGATAAACTCTCCTGTCCAAAAAATTAAGGAGAGACTTTCAATCGAAGATGTTGTCTCTTCTTATATAAAGCTTGATCACGCGGGTTCAAATCTGAAGGCGAATTGCCCATTCCACAATGAAAAAACGCCATCTTTTTTTGTGTCTCCGGATCGCGGGAGCTATTATTGCTTTGGCTGTGGAGCGAAGGGAGACATCTTTACCTTTGTGGAAGAATTTGAAGGTCTTGATTTTAAGGGTGCTTTAAAGTTACTTGCAGGAAAAGCAGGTGTGATTTTAGAGCAATATAACAACGAGGAAGAAAGTGAAAAGGAAAGATTATATAGAGCAATGGAAGAAGCTACTAATTTTTTTGTAGATAATTTATCTAAAAATAAAAAAGTATTGGAATACCTAAAATCTCGCGGTCTCTTAGATTCATCGATTTCTGATTTTAGAATTGGATTTGCAAGTGAAGACTGGAGACAGGTTTATAATTACCTAAAAACAAAGAAATTTAGTGACAAAGAAATAGAACTTGCTGGACTTGCAAAAAAACCAGATGATCAAAGCAAGGCGATGTATGATCGTTTTCGTGGACGAATTATGTTTCCTATAAGTGATTCTAGTGGACGTGTGATTGCGTTTTCTGGGAGATTATTTATAGATGATGGAAAATCGGCGAAGTATCTCAATAGCCCAGATACTCCAATTTTTTCTAAATCGTCAGTGCTTTATGGATTAGATAAAGCGAAAGAATCAATTCGTAAAAATAATTTTTCGATTTTAGTAGAAGGTCAATTTGATTTAGTTTTATCTCATCAGGCGGGTTTTAAAAATACCGTAGCGACTTCAGGGACTGCTTTGACCGACAGGGCAGTATCGAAAGAAAATATAGTTTCAAATTTAGGATTAATCAGAAGGCTTTCAGGGAACATCGTACTTGCATTTGACGCAGACAAGGCGGGCCTTAATGCTTCAACCAGAGCAAGTAAAATAGCATTGTCACTTGATATGGATGTGAAAGTAGCATCTCTTCCAGAAGGAGTTGACCCAGCAGATTTGATTTCTAAAGTTGGGAAAGATGCATGGCACGAAGCAATTCGTAATTCAAAACATATAATTGAATTTTTGCTAAATAAAATATTAAATAACAAAACAAAAGACTCCCGATATATTGGAAGAGAAATAAAAGAACGAATATTGCCGTACGTTGATTCTATTAATAGCTCTATTGAAAAAGCTCATTTTATAAAATTAATAAGTGATATGTCACAAATTTCAGAAGAGGCGCTTAAAGATGATTTGAAAAAAGTTGAACAAGAATCAAAATTTGAAAAGAAAGAAATAGAAGAAGCAAAAAACATAGAATCTAAAATGTTTAGAAAAGATTATATAGAACGTAGGTTGCTTGGGATAATACTTTGGCAAAAGACCTTGAAAATACAGAGTTTAGATACGGAGGTTCTCTTAAAAGAAATTGTTGATATTTTAAAAATTAATGAAGAGGAATTACTTGAGAGAGTAAAAAATAATAAAGAAGATTTAATTTTTGAAGCAGAAGTTTTTTATACAAATGATATGGACATCAAAAAAGATGTTTTAGAATTATTGAATAATCTAAAAGAGGAATATTTAAAAGAAGATTTGGCTAATAAAATGCAAGAGTTACATATATGTGAGATAAAAAAGGAGAATGATAAATCTAGCCAAATTTTGAAAGAAATCAATGAGATTAATAACAAGATACAAGAAATTAAAAATGGTCGGATTAAGAAATAAGTTTGATTTTTATATATGAAAAAAAATAAAGTAAAAAAGGCAAAAACTAAAAAATTGAAGAAAGTTATAAAAAAAGTAAACAAAAAATTATCAAAAAAAATAACGACCAAGAAATTAACAGTTGGGGAGAAAAAGACTCAAGAGCTAAGTCGCTTGTCAAATGAGCTTATTGCAAAGGGGCATAAAAGAGGTTTTGTTACTTATGATGAGATATTAAAAACTTTTCCTGATATTGAAAATAATATATTTTTTTTAGATGAACTTTATGAAAAATTCACCGTAGCAGGTATTGATGTGCTTGAGGGTGGAAATTTATTGAATCTTGATGTTGATGTAAATGATGATTTAAATAAGTCCACAATGCATGATTCTATCCAGATGTATTTAAAAGAGATAGGTCAATATCCTTTAATTTATGCTTCTGATGAAAAAGATCTAGCAAAACGAATAGAACATGGAGACATAGAAGCAAAAAATTTACTTGCTCGTGCTAATTTGCGTTTAGTGGTTTCAATTGCAAAAAAATATGTAGGAAGAAGTGCAAATTTAACATTGCTTGATTTAATTCAGGAAGGGAATTTGGGTTTATTTAAAGCAGTTGAAAAATTTGATTGGACGAAAGGATACAAGTTTTCAACTTATGCAACTTGGTGGATTCGTCAGTCTATTACTCGTGCGCTTGCAGACCAATCTCGTACTATTCGTATTCCTGTCCATATGGTTGAAACTATTTCAAAGTACAAACAAGTCTATAGAAGATTGAGTCAAGATTTGGGTAGAGATCCATTATCTGAAGAAATTGCCACTGAAATGGGGGTTCCTGTTGAAAAGATACATGTAATTGAAAATATCAGTCAAGAAACTATCTCACTTGAGCAGCCAGTAGGAGATGATGATGACAAATCAACTCTTGAGAATTTTATACCAGATGATAAGATTTTACGTCCAGATCAAGAGTCTTCTCGTAGAATTCTATCTGATCAAATTCGAGAAGTTCTTTCAGAGCTAAATCCAAAAGAACGCAAGATTCTTGAAATGCGTTATGGCTTGATTGATGGCATACAGCATACTCTTGAGCGAGTAGGGGAGGAATTTCAAGTGACACGCGAAAGAATTCGACAGATTGAAGCAAAAGTTCACGAAAAACTTCGCCAGCATGAAAAAATAGCTCGTTTGAAAAACTATTTTGACTAACGAGGAGCATGCATGAATTTATGCATGCAATGTCCGAGTGAAGTCAAAACATTGTATCTAGTTATACTTTGATTAAATTAAAAAATCCCCCGATATGGGGGATTTTTTAATTTTTCTTTATTTTAACGCTGCATTAACTTTCTGCATTACAGATTCGATTGGCTCAGCTCCCGCGATGACATCAACTACTTTTCCATTCTTTAAAATGAAAGAATGAGGTGTACCGTTTACTCCTTCTTTTGTACCGTCTGCCATATCAGCTCTTACCTTGTCTGCATACTTTTGGGTAGAAAGACAAGTATTAAAAGTATCAACGTTAATACCAATACTTGTTGCAATTTTGGGAAGTTCAAGTGGGTCAAGTGTATTATTTGATCCTGTCCTTACGAAAAGCTCATTGGTAAATTTCCAAAATGAATCATTTCCTCCTTGTTCCCAAGCGCATTCCATTGCCACAGATTCATTAAATGCTTTTGAGTGGAGTTGAGCGATAGGATAATGTCTGTATACCCAAGCTACTTTTCCAGAACTTTGTGTCATAACTTGATTCATTGTATTATGAAACATCTTACAGAAAGGACATTCAGTATCTGAATATTCAACTATAACCACTTTAGCATTAAGATTTCCAGCTATATGTTCATCAGCCTTAACAGCTCTAACTTGTACATTTTGAGCTGTGGGATTACCATTATTTACCGCTGCTGGAACTTGTTGCGTAGGTTGTTGTCCTTTTAATAATATTGCACCAGCAATTATTAATCCTGCAACTATAATTGCTCCAGCTATCTGGCTTTGATTTATTGTGCTTTTTTTAATATGGTGTATATGTTCTATTTTTTCTTCATTTTCCATGTTGTTTATTTTTTTATTTATAAACTCCGACGATACTGTCGGAGTCCCGACATTACGTCGGGATTATTAATATCCTAGTATAACATATTTTTTTTAATATGTTATACTAGTGGATAAGGTCATTATAAACATTATTAATTAATTAAAATTCTTACTTTTCTTTTTCTGAAGTTAAGTAAGATAAAAATAAAGATATGTGTGGAAATTGTAAAGATGGGGTTTGTAAAGAAAAATGTTGCAAGGGTGGTTGTGTAATGAGTATGGTTGCTAAAATTTTGGTAATCATAGGTGGAATAAATTGGGGGTTAGTTGGCATAGGAATGCTTTTAGGCAAGAGTGCTGATGCTTTCAATGTAGTTCATTTGATTTTAGGTTCTATGTCTATGCTTGAGGCAATTGTCTACGTTCTTGTAGGTATTGCTTCAGTTATGATGATTTTTGGTTGTAAGTGTGGTAAATGCAAAAACGCATGTTGTCCTGTTGAAGAAAAAAAGGAAGAAGTTAAAATATAATTTACTTTTTTTACTTTCCAGCCCATTTTTAAAAATGGGCTGGTTTTACTTTTTTACCAAAAAATGTTATTATATAAGCAAATATGGTTTCAACTTCAAGTATAATATTTTATATATTAAGCTTTCTTTCTGTTTATGTGCAGGTCTTTTTTCTTGTTACTTTCTTTGAGAGAAAAAACAAAATTCTTGTTCGCAAAGGGGTTATTTCTCTTCCAGAATACCCTGGAGTTACAATCATTGTTCCATGTTATAACGAAGGTGAAACGATAAGAGGAACAATTGAATCTCTCCTTGACCTTGATTATCCAAAAGACAAACTTAAATTAATCATTGTTGATGATGGAAGTAAAGATAACACTTGGCAGATTATAAAAGAATTTGAAAAATACCCTAATATTAAAGTTTTTCATAAAAAAAATGGTGGTAAATATACTGCACTAAATTTAGGACTTCAATATCTAGATACTCCTTTTGTTGGCTGCCTTGATGCGGATTCCTTTGTTGATTCGGAAGCTCTAAAAAGAATAATAACTTATTTTGATGATAAAAATACAATGGCTGTTGCTCCCTCTGTTGTAGTTTATGAACCAAAAAATATTTTACAAGGGGCTCAAAAAGCTGAATATGATATGTCGATTTATACTAAAAAGATGCTTGCCTTTCTTGGTGGCATTCATGTTACACCCGGACCCTTTTCTATTTTTAGAAAAAAAGTTTTTGATGACTTAGGTCCTTATAGACATGCACATAATACAGAAGATCAAGAAATTGCATTACGCATGCAGGAACATAATTATAAAATTGATCATTGTCCTGATGCTTATGTTTATACAGTTACTCCAAATTCAATAAAAAAGTTGTATAGACAAAGATCAAGGTGGATTTACGGTTTTATTAGAAATGTCATAGACTACAGAAGACTTTTATTTAGAAAAAAATATGGGACTATCGCTTTATTTACTTTGCCATCTGGAGTTATCTCAATTTTTGCAGCTATTTTTTTATTTTGGATGTTAGGTTATAATTTTTTTACTTTCATTTATAAGAAAATATTTATAATAAATACAGTTGGACTCGGTCATACTTTGAAGATAAGTCAAAATATTAATTTTGATCCATTTTTCTTTAGTACAAAAGCTATATTTTTTATAACAATAATATTGTATACTTCTGTTATAATAGCTCTTTTGATAGGCAGAGGAATATTGGAAGGGAAACCCCGTGTTTCTTTTGACATGTTCTATTTTATGATTATTTATAGTATATTAGCGCCTTTTTGGCTTCTCAAGGCAATATTTAATGTATTGCGATCTAAAGAATCGAGTTGGGTTCTTGAGAGAGAAGTAGAAATGCCCAAAAAACAAAATGCAACAACAATTTGATTGGAGAAGATATTTAATAGTTTTTTTTATAACACTGGCTTTATTTTTAACAGCTGTGTATTTGAGTAACTATTTTGGTAATAAAAAAATAAATCAATTGAAATCTATTCAAGATACCATTTCGATAGACATACTTTCTTCTGAAACTCAATTTTCATTACTCTCTGAATTATCTTGTAAAAATGTTTCTGATTCTGTGCTTTCAAGTGAATTAAATGAATTGGGTAAAAAACTAGAATGGGGGCAAGAAAATTTAAGCAATACGGATGAAGTAACATATCTTAGAAAATATTATTCTTTACTTCAGATAAAGGACTATCTATTAATGAAAAAGGTATCTTCTCGTTGTGGTAAAAAATCAGCGTTTATTCTTTATTTTTATACAAAAGCAGAAAGCTGTACTCTTTGTGAGAAGCAGGGGATAGTACTTTCTACTCTTCGGGAAAAATATCCAGAACTCAGGGTTTATTCTTTTGATTATAGTGTTGATCTTTCTGCGGTAAAAGCGATGCTAGATATCTATAAGATCAAAGATACAGCTCTTCCAGCTCTTGTGATAGACGATGAGGTTTTAACAGGGTTCAATACAATTGAAGAATTAGATTTACGAATAAAAAATTCTTTTAAACTTCAAGAGACAATGCCTGTAAATAATCCAAAAACTGTAACAACAGATAAAATTCAATAGAATTACTTTTCTATGCAAAATATAAAAAGCTTACCAAAGGTATACTTCAATAATCTTGATGCTCTACGCTTTCTTGCGTTTTTGTCTGTTTTTGTTTCTCATGTGGCTTTATTTTTAGGCTATGAGAGCAATAATCATTCTTTTAATTTTATAAAAAAAGTTTTTTTGGTTCATGGTGACTTGGGGGTGAACTTCTTTTTTGTTTTAAGTGGTTTTTTAATTACTTTTCTTTTACTTACAGAAAAAGATAATTCTAAAAATATTTCACTGCCACATTTTTATCTACGTAGGATTCTACGTATTTGGCCACTTTATTTTTTGACACTCTTTTTGGGATTTTTTGTTATTTACCCTATTGCCTTAAAATCTGGTATCAATTTTCCATTTTTGATTACTGAAAGTTACAGTTCTTTACCATGGTATATTTTTTTAGGTGCTAATATTAAAATGGCTTTCTTGGGAACGGGGAGTGTCGTACTTGCGGTTCTTTGGTCTATCTCTATTGAAGAACAATTTTATCTCATTTGGCCGACTATTCTTTCTTTTGTTTCTAAAAAAAACATTATTAAAGTGCTACTAGTAATAATTGGTGCTTCTTTTTTATATCGTTTTTATTATTATGATAATTATAGTATTGTAAAATATTCTACTTTTTCTGTTATGTCAGATTTAGCTGTGGGCGCCTTAGTTGCTTATGCGACCATGTATAGTAATTTTCTTTTTAAGACAATAAAAAATTGTCCCAAATACGTTATATTTTCTATTTACATTATTGGCTTTGTTTTGATTCCCTTGCGTACATTTTTACCGATTTTTTCGCATGGTTATTTGTACCGTTTCTTATATTCTTTTGAACCACTTCTTTTTTCAATCTTTTTTGCCTTTATTATCTTAGAGCAAAATATGGCAGACCAATCGCTAGTAAAATTAGGACGTTTTAAGGTTTTAAATTACCTAGGAGTTCGTTCTTATGGTCTTTATTGCTATCATATGATAGCAATATTCTTTACATTCTATATTTTTCATTTGTTCGGCATTTCTCTTGTAAATCATAATTTTCTAATATATATATCAGAAATTATAGTAGCTTTTTTGTTGGCTGTAATTTTTTCTTTGACTTCGTATCGTTTTTTTGAGAAAAGACTCTTGGCTTTAAAAGAAAAACACGGATATAAAAATAAACTATCTTAATTTGAGCCGCTTCGGGTTCGAATAATCCCAACGGAATATCACTCATACTTATTTAGTATTTTTTATTATAGTTTTTTATCTTGAGCCGCTTCTCAGATTCGAACTGAGGACCTTCGCTTTACAAAAGCGTTGCTCTACCAACTGAGCTAAAGCGGCATTTTTATGGTATTTCTATACTATCAAACTTAAAAACAATTACAAATGTTTATTCAATTCCTTCTTCCTCTCTTATTTTGTTTTTTATCGTTCTTATCTTTTGTCTATATTCTGAAATAATTTTTATATATTTGGAAACTTCTTTCTTTTCTTCTACTTCTTCTATTTCATGATGGTGTTTTCTAAATTTATTTTTTATTTTTATTACAATCTCTTTTCTTTTTTTATTTATAAAATTAACAGAAACGATATAGGTTCTAAGAGTAACCCATATGAGAGCGTGTATCGTTTTTTTTGCATTTTTGATGGTGGAATGTTTTATTTTATCAAAATCTAAAATTCCAGATACAAGTAATTCATTTGGATGATCAATATTATGTCCTTCTATATTGTTTATCAATAGTAATTTTCTACTAATCATTAATATGATTGCTGTAAGGGATATAAAAAATAAGATAAAGAAAAAATACATATTTATTTATATTGAATAACTTTTTACTTCTTTGATTTTTGCCTTTGCGCGCTCTAATATTTTCCCTATTGTTTCATCAGGATTTTTAATGGAAGGTTGATCAAGTAGTGTTTTTTCTTTAAAATAGGTTGATATTTTACCTTCTAACATTTTTTTCTTTATTTCCTCTGGTTTATCTATTCCTGCAACCTCTTTTTGGAATATTTCAAACATTGTTTTCTTTATTTCTTCTGTGATGTCTTCCTTAGAAATATATTCTGGCTTCATTGCTGTTATATGCATTGCTATGTCTTTTGCAAGTTCTTGATTGCCTCCTTCTAGACTTACAATTACTGCTTTCTTATTGTTATGTATATATACTCCTAAAATTTCTCCTTGCACTATATAAGTATCACCCAATTGAATGTTCTCTCCAGTTTTCTGAATGATTGGATCAATCATGTCTTTTGATACTTCTTTCATTTTTTCAATACCTTCTTTAAAAGCGATATCTGTAAGTTTGCTTAAGAGGGAAACGAAATCTTCATTTTTTGATACGAAATCAGTTTCCGAGCGTAGTGCAACTAAGACGGACTTACCATTTTCTGTTTTTACGGCTACCGCTCCATCTTTTGCGTTACGATCAGCTTTTTTAAGAGCAATATCGCTACTTGTTTTTTTTAAGATTGCTAGAGCTTTATTCATATCACCATCTGCTTCCTCGAGAGCACGCTTACATTGCATTACAGAAATGCCAGTAGTATCTCTAAGTTCTTTTACTAACTCAGTTGTTATTTTTGACATATTTTTTATTTTATTTAACGGGTGCAGTTGTCGGAATGGACATCTGACCACTTTTATAAGAATTTGAAATTGATTCTGTGAAAAGTTTAATAGAAGGGATTCCTGAATCATTACATATTATAGGGTAATCAATATTTTTTATATTTGAATCAGAGTTAAGAAGTGCAATTACTGGGACATTTGACTTCAACCCTTCCGTTTGTGCTATGGATTCTCCTTTTGCGTCTACTATGTAGAGTGCATCTGGTATTTTTTTAAGTCCAACTAATCCAGAATAATATCTTGCAAGTCTTTCCATTTTTTTTGCCATCACCACTCGTTCTTTTTTTGTATATTTTTCGAGCCCCCCCTCTTTGTTTTCTTTGCGATAATTTTCAAGTTCTGCAATTCTTTTTTTAATTTCAGTAAAATTACTGAGAGTGCCTCCAATCCAACGTTCATTAACATAAGGCATATTTAATGCTTCAGCTATATTTTTTATTGTTTCTTTCGCTTCGGGTTTAGTGCCAACAAAAAGAATTACTTTATTTCTAGCTCCGAGACCCTTTACGAATTCTTTTGCAGATTCGAGTTGAACACTTGTTTTTTCAAGGTCTATAATGTCTGTTTTGTTCTTTGTCGTATAAATATATGAAGATACGGATGGGTGTCTTCTGGTCTTTGAATAACCATAATGTGCACCAGCGTTAAACATATCTTCTATTGATACTTCTTCTTTTATTTTCTTATTTTCTACTTTTTGCATAACGGTAATTCTAGCAGAAATAGATACTTTTTGCAAATTTATTCATTTTTTAATATATATTGTAATTCTTTGACCAAAAGACTTTTTTCGGGTAATATGGAAGGAATGAAACAATCGAAACTTTTTACTAAAACAAAGAAAGAAGCTCCGACAGATGAAGTGTCAAATAACGCTCTATTTCTTATTCGTGGAGGATTTATCCATAAGGAAATGGCCGGAGTTTATTCTTATTTACCATTTGGACTTCGTGTTCTTAAAAAGATTGAAAATATAATTAGAGAAGAAATGGATAAGGCAGGAGGGCAAGAAATTTTGATGCCTTCAATGCAGCCAAAGGAAAATTGGGAAAAAACAGGTCGTTGGGAATCAATGACAGATTTATATAAGGTTAGTGATTCATCTGGTAGAGAAGTTGCACTTGGCCCTACTCACGAAGAAATAGTTGTGCCAATTCTAAAAAATTACATATCTTCTTATAAAGATTTACCTCTTGCCTTATATCAAATTCAAAATAAATTCCGAATGGAACTTCGTGCAAAATCAGGGATGCTAAGAGGAAGAGAATTTATTATGAAAGACATGTATTCTTTTCACACTACACAAGAAGATTTTGAGAATTTTTATAATAAAATGAAAATAGTTTATAAAACCATTTTCGAGAGAGCTGGTATCGGGCATTTGACTTATCTCACTTTTGCTTCTGGCGGAACTTTTTCAAAATATTCTCATGAATTTCAGACGATTACCTCTGCTGGTGAAGACACAATTTATATAGACGAAGAAAGCTCTATCGCTGTTAATAAAGAAGTTTTTAATGAAGAAGTATTGCAAAGTTTAGGTCTTAAAAAAGAAAAATTAGTAGAACACAAAGCTATTGAAGTTGGTAACATTTTTGATTTAAAAACCAAGTATTCAGAGCCATTTGATTTATCTTATGTAGATGAAAAAGGTGAAAAACACACGATTTTAATGGGTTGCTACGGGATAGGGCTTAGCCGTCTTATGGGTACTGTGGTAGAAGCGTTGGCTGACGACAAGGGTATTATTTGGCCAGAGTCTATTGCTCCATTTCAGGTTCATTTACTTTCTTTGGGAAATGATGATGGGGTTTTAGCTGAATCGAATAATGTTTACGAAAAATTATTAAAAAATGGAATAGAAGTGTTATTTGACGATAGAGTGGGACTATCTGCGGGAGAAAAATTTGCGGATTCTGATTTAATTGGTATTCCATATCGTGCAGTTATATCTCTTCGTAGTATAAAAGAGAACGGAATTGAATTAAAAAAGAGAACTGAAGAAAAAGGGAAGGTTGTTTCTGTCGATGAATTAATAAAATTACTAAAGTCTAGCATCTAAAGTATTTTTATGTTTGATAAATTTTACAAATTAGTTTCAAATGATATTGGCATAGACTTAGGAACATCTAATACTTTGGTGTATTTGAAGGGTCATGGAATTGTCATAAATGAACCTTCGGTTGTGGCTGTGAATATGAAGACTAGTCAAATCTTGGCGGTAGGTGCAAAAGCAAAAGAAATGCTTGGGAGAACTCCAGGACATATAAAGGCGATAAGGCCACTTGTTGATGGCGTTATTTCAGACTTTGAAGTAACCGAAGAAATGCTTTCGTATCTAATTAATAAGGCAGACAAAATGTCAAAAAAAATAGCAAGACCGAGAGTCTTGATTGGAGTACCATCAGGCACAACAAATGTGGAGACAAGGGCAGTTTATGATGCTGCTCGCTCGGCTGGAGCTCGGGAAGTATTTTTAGTAGAGGAGCCGATGGCTGCGGCTATTGGCATTAGACTTCCCATTAAAGATGCTACTGGCTCTATGGTGATAGATATCGGTGGAGGCACTACTGATATTGCAGTTATTTCTCTTGGGGGAATAGTAAAATCAAAAAATTTAAAAATTGCAGGTGATAGACTAAATAATGACATTATCACTTATATGCGAGATGAATTTAAGATACTTATTGGAGAAAGAACTGCCGAATTTATTAAAATTTCTATTGGATCTGTTATTCCAGGAGAGTATATGGAAATAGAGGTAAGAGGAAGAGATTTATTAACAGGATTGCCTCGTGAGGTGGTGGTAACTGATTCTGATGTTCGTGAGGCAATTTCTCTTTCAATAAAAGATTTTGTTGAAGGAGTAAAGGATGTACTCGAAACTACTCCACCTGAAATTCTATCAGATATAATGCATAACGGTATAATGCTCTCTGGGGGAGGGGCTTTGCTTTTAGGGATTGATAGGCTTTTACAAAATGCGCTTAGAATTCCTGTTTATGTAGTAGATGATCCACTTTCAGCTGTTGCAAGAGGGACTGGAATTATACTCGACGATTTAGAATATTATCGTGAAGTTTTGATTGGTAATCAAGATGAGTTACCTCCTAGATAAAAAAATAAAAAGACAAAAGATTAAGAGAGTGGCATTAATTGCTGTTTTTTTTCTTTTTTTAATTTATTTTAGATCAGGTGTAATGAGTGGACTATCTGCTACTTCTCATTTTGTTTTTCGTCCTTTTGTATTTTTAGGTAACAATATTGGAAATAATTTTAAAAATTTGGGGGTATATTTTAATTCTAAGAAAATGCTTTCTTTAGAAAACCAGACTCTAAAGTTAAATCAGAGTCTTGATGAAGCGAGGATGTCGAATTACAATTCTATTCTAGATGAAAATACTAAACTCAAGGATGCGTTGGGAAGAAGTGGGGGAAATAACAATCTAATTCTTGGAAATATTTTGTCTAAACCAAATAGTTCTCCGTACGATACTTTTATCATAGATATTGGAACAAAAAACGGAATTATCATTGGACAAAAAGTTTTTGCGCAAGGGAACGTGCCGATTGGGAAAATCGGAGAGGTTTATTCAAATTCCTCTAAAGTTATTTTATTTTCAAATCCAGCAGAAAAAACGGAAGTTGTTGTATCTGGTAGGGATGCTTATATGCAAGTCATTGGTAGAGGTGGAGGAAATTTTGAGATGTTACTGCCTAGAGATTTTTTAATAGAAAAAGGGGCAGAAGTTTTTTTGCCAGGGATAACACCACATACCGTTGCAATAGTACAAACAATTCTTTCTGATCCGCGCGATTCATATCAAAAGGCACTTCTTTCGAGCCCCGTAAATATTTTTCAATTAAAATCTGTAGAAGTAGAGAAATAATGTAATGAATTTTAAAATCGAAAAAAAGTTAAAAGGCAACTTGGGGCGGGCTGGAACACTGGAGACCGTACATGGGGTAATTTATACACCAGCATTTGTCGCGGTGGGGACTAAAGCGACGATTAAATCTTTAAATCCTGAACAGGTGCGAGACGCAGGCACAGAAGTAGTACTTGGGAATACTTATCACTTATATTTACAACCAGGAGATGAAATTGTGCGAGATGCTGGAGGAATAGGGAAATTTATGAATTGGAAGGGTCCGACGATGACCGACTCTGGGGGTTTCCAGGTTTTTTCGTTAGGCGCTGCTTATGGAAAAGATATTTCAAAGATTACAAAAATTACCGACCCATCTCTTTTAATACCTGAACGTTTTGATGACTCTGATGCTCCACGACTTGCGAAAATTGGACATGATGGAGTTTCTTTTAAATCACACTTAGATGGTTCCATCCACTATATTACTCCTGAAAAATCAATTCAGATTCAACGTAACCTTGGTGCGGATATTATTTTTGCTTTTGATGAGTGTACTAGTCCAACAGAGGATTTAAAATATCAAAGTGAGGCTCTCGAACGAACTCACCGTTGGGCAGAGAGAAGTTTAAGGGAACACATTCGCCTCGCTTCTTCCAATTTCTCAGTCCTGCACCCTTCCCCGAGTACGGGGCGGGACCCTCGGACATTCGAAATCGAAAGAAGCTCACCTCAAGAAAATTCTGCTTTGTTTTTTACTCAAGCACTTTTTGGAATTGTGCAAGGAGGCAGAGAAGAATCTTTGCGGAAAGAATCTGCAAAAATAATTTCTGAAATAAATGTTGATGGAAAACATTTTGATGGTTTTGGTATTGGTGGATCTTTTGCAAAAGAAGATATGTCTTCTGCAGTAAAATGGGTCAATGAAATATTGCCAGAAGAAAAACCGCGTCACTTACTTGGGATAGGTGAGCCAGAGGATTTATTTATGGGAATAGAAAATGGAGTAGATCTTTTTGATTGCGTACTACCAACACGACTTGGAAGGAATGGAACTATTTATACAAAGCTTGGTAAAATAATTATTACAAATAAAAAATTTAGAGATGATTTTTCACCAATTGAGAAAGATTGTGAATGTTATTCTTGTAAAAATTACACAAGGAGCTATATTGCACATTTATTTCATGGCAAAGAAATGTTGGCAGGCACACTTGCTTCAATTCATAATTTGCATTTTATTGTTAGCTTGGTAAAAAAAATTCGACAATCAATTTTAGACGACAACTTTTTTGAATTCAAAGAAGATTTTTTGGGGAACTATTTAAAAGGTGGGTAATTATCTTTACAAATTTTGACAGGTTGCTATAATAATTTTACTTAGATGGGAAAGAAAAAAGTAAAAAAACAGGGGAAGAATTGGCGAAAATTTTGGAAATTGGGTATTGACGAATTCAATACGCAATTTTTAGGTGTGAGCAAAGATGGCAATCTTACTGCAACAGAAGGATATCATGTCTATGACTTAAGCAGGCTTGCTATTAAATATGGGACACCCCTTCAAATAGTTTTCCCCTTTATCATAGAAGACAGACTTAAAGATTTGATTGGTTATTTTCAAGCATACATGAAGATTTATGGATATAAGGGTAAATTCTATTATCATTATCCAATGAAAGTAAATCAAAATAAGGAATTTATATTACCAATTCTTTCAGAGGGAGGAAATTTGGAAGTTACCTCTGCAAATGAGCTTTGGATTGTAAAAAAATTATGGGAAGGGGAGAAGTTCAATTCAAAAATTAGAGTTCTTTGCAATGGTCCAAAAACAGACCAATATCTTGATTTAATTGAAGAATTGCGTGGAAAAGGTATGAACATTATACCTATTATTGAAGGATGGGAAGAAATTGATAGATTATCAAAATACAAAGGTGATACAGGGATTCGGGTAGATCTCGATATTAAAGCTGATACACATTGGGACAAAAAATTTGATCGTTTTGGCTTATCTGAGAAAGATGTCTTGTCTTTAGGTAAGATGAAGAATCTAAAAATAATGCATTATCATTTGGGTTCACAGATAAAGACTCAGAAAAGCATTTTAGATGGCATTAAACATGCATTCTCTATTTACGTACAATTACAAAAAATACATCCTAGTTTAGATACATTAGATATTGGTGGTGGGTTTGGTGTTCCTTATGAAAAGAAAAAGTTTTACACTGCGAAAGGTGTTTCAAGTAAGATGATAAAAATTTTAAAAAATTTATCAGACAAAGCAGGGATTAGACATCCAAATTTGGCAGTAGAATGGGGACAGTATATCGTTGCACCATCACAAATAACAATTTATAAAGTAATTTCTAAAAAATATATTCCAAAAGCAAATGCGAAAGCATGGTACGTTATTGATGGAAGTTTTATTAATGACTTGAAAGATACTTGGACGATTCACCAGAGATGGCATACGATACCACTCAATAATATGCATGGACCTTTTAAGACAGTTTGGTTTGCAGGAAGTACTTGTGATTCTGATGATAAATATACTGCTGGAGGAAATTATATTCTTATGCCAAAAATTCCTGAGGGTGAAGATCAGTATGTTGCTTTTTTGGATACTGGTGCCTATCAAGATAGTCTCTCATCGCATCATTGCTTACTTTCTGAACCCGCAAAAATAATTGCTTCAGATGGGATGACTCAAATAATTCGAAAACGTGAAACAGCAGAATCAATCGGAAAACTTTTTGGTTGGAATGGAGAACATAAATAAAATTTTTTCTATGAAATTTAAAAAATACTCTATTTTTATTGTAAGTGCATTTTTTTTAGTGATAATTGGACTTTTTTTAACCAGCCAGAACATTTTTTTAAGAAAAACAACCGGAGATGATATAAAATATGTAAAAATTGCGGGACAAATAGTAAAAGTTGATCTTGCCTTAACCAAAAAGGATCAAGAAAAAGGACTTTCTGGTAGAGAAAATATAAAAGAAAATGAAGGAATGCTTTTTATATTTTCAAAACCTCAAAGAAATTATTTTTGGATGAAAGATATGAATTTTCCTATTGATATGATTTGGATTAATGATGATTTGAAAGTAATTTATATAAAAAAAGGTGCGCAACCATCTTCGTATCCAAACTCTTTTGGACCAGGTGTGGATAATAGGTATGTTCTTGAAGTTTTTGATGGTTTTTCTGAAAAGAATAATTTAGAAGTAGGGAATAGGGTAGAATTTTTGCGTTAAAAATCGTTTAGAATTAGGCATTTTTAAGTAAGCCATTTTACAAGACTTTCAAGTTGTTTCATTTAGTAGATTTTCTTGTTTAAGTGCTAGAAAAGAGTAAAATAATTGTTATGGATAAAAGCAACACTTTGAGCAAGAAAGAGTTAGGTAAAATTAAAAGCATTAGAAATCGTGAAGGGGAAATTATTCCTTTTAGTATTGAAAAAATTATTGATGCGGTTAATAAAGCTTTTATTATAACCCACGAAGGTGGAGAAAAAGAAGCAGAAGGTGTTGCAAATAAAGTTTTTCACAAATTAACACACATAAATGAAGAAAAAGGAGAAGAAAAATTTATTCCAACCGTTGAATTGATCCAAGATTTAGTAGAAGCACATCTTATGGATCTCGGATATCATACAACAGCTAAATCTTATATTTTATATAGGTCAAAAAGAGCAGAATTAAGAAAAGAAGTTGGTATTGTTCCATCTGAAAACAAAAAAGTTTTTGATGAATCAAGTTCATACTTTGTTGGGTCATACGAGGAATTTATTTTTTATAGAACATATTCAAAATGGCAAGATAATCTTGGAAGACGTGAGACTTGGATAGAAACAACAGATCGTTTCATGGCTTACATGAAAGAAAATCTCGGTAAGAAATTTTCCGATAAAGATTTTAAGGATGTCCGCGAGGGAATTTTAAAACAAGATGTTTGTCCTTCAATGAGACTTTTATGGTCCTCGGGTGAGGCTTGTAAAAAATCAAATGTCTGGGCATACAATTGTTCTTTTGTTGCACCATCTGCATGGCAGGATCTTGGAGAAATAATGTACATCTTAATGTGTGGAGCAGGTTTAGGCTTTTCTGTTGAATCAGAAACTGTACAAAAATTTCCTCAGATAAGAAGACAGACAGGAAAAAAATTAGCAACACACGTTGTGGAAGACAGTAAAGAAGGATGGGCGGATGCATATGTTCTTGCATGTAAGACTTGGGCAGATGGTTATGATATTAATTTTGATTATTCCAAAGTTCGTCCAGCAGGGGCACGATTGAAAACTGCAGGGGGAAGAGCTTCAGGCCCTCAGCCACTCATAGATTTAATTAATTTTACTAAAACTAAAATATTAGCGCGTCAGGCGAAAAGACTAACCAATATAGATCTCCATGATATTATTTGTCAGATTGGTTTGATTGTAGTTGCAGGTGGAGTACGCCGAAGTGCTCTTATCTCACTTTCCGATATTGATGACGAGTCAATGAGAAAGAGCAAACAAGGTCAATTCTGGATTGATAATGGTCAGCGTTCTATGGCTAATAATTCTGCAGTTTACTCCCAAAAACCTTCAGCTTCAGAATTTTTAAATGAATGGATAGAGCTTATAAAATCAGGCACTGGAGAACGCGGAATATTCAATCGTGGTGGTCTTATGACCCAATTACCAAAGCGTAGAATTGATAATTGGAAAAAGGCTGGTATTATTGATGACCAAAATGTTATTGTGGGTCTTCCAGGAAGTAATCCTTGTGGAGAGATTACTTTGCGTTCAAAGCAATTCTGTAATCTTACTTCTATTGTTGTCAGACCAAACGATAGTGTAGAAGATTTGAAAAGAAAAGTAAGACTTTCAACTATTTTAGGAACATATCAGGCAACTCTTACACATTTTGGATACTTATCAAAAGAATGGAAAGAAAATTGTGAAGAAGAAGCCTTGCTTGGTGTTTCAATTACAGGATATTATGACAATAAGACAATTCGTAATGCCGAAGTTTTAAGTGAGCTTCGCCTTGAAGCAATAAAGACAAACAAAGAATATGCAAAAAAGTTTGGTATAAATCATTCTACTTGTATTACTACAGTTAAGCCTCACGGAAATTCAGGACAACTTTTATATGTTGGGAGTGGTATGCATCCATGGTATGCCAAATATTTTATTCGACGAGTTCGTATTGCTACAAATGACCCACTTTTTGCTTTGATTAAAGATCAGGGAGTTCCTTCAAAAGCAGAAGTTGGATATTCTACTGCAAACTCAAGTGTCGCAGTGTTAGAATTTCCAATTAAAGCACCAGAAGGTGCAATCACACGTAACGAAGTTTCAGCAATTGATTTACTTGAAGAGTGGAAAAAATTAAAAATAAATTACATTGAGCACAATCCATCAGTTACAATTTATGTTGGCTCTGATGAATGGATAAAAGTTGCAAACTTTGTTTATGAAAATTGGGACATTGTTGGAGGGCTATCATTCCTTCCTCGTTCAGAACATGTATATCAACTTGCCCCTTATGAAGAAATATCAAAAGAAGAATACGAAAAGAGAACTAAAGAAATAAAACACATAGATTTT
>CAIVNB010000068.1 GCA_903907175.1 uncultured bacterium | reverse complement strand
TTTTGATAAAGGACAAGCTTTATGTAACCAAATAAATAGTAAAGTTTTTGAGGTGATGTCCTTTTTAGAGATAGCATCTTCAGTGGGGATTATCTCAGAAATGAACTCAAGTATTTTAATAAAAGAATTTGGCGAGCTACGAAAGTCAGTCTTAGAAATTACTCCCAAGAACGATCAGAATTGGTTACAAGAATTTATGAGAGAAGAAGAAAAATTGGGAACCAATGTCCCTGAGATGAAGACTATTTCTATTGGACAAAGAAACTTATCTAACGGACAAAATGGCACTAGGATTGGCGTTCAAAAAGGGAGCACTTTGATGAAAGCTTTGTCCGATAGAGTTCCTGAAATATCACGAACAAATAAAATAAATAATAACGATACTTTTAAGAAAGAAAGCGGTTCCAATTTTGCAGTGAAGCACGATGTCCTTAAAGATAAAAGACATGAAGAAATTGTTTCAATCATAAAGGACAAAATGAAGAACTCTATAGGTTTCGATGGCCTAACTATAACGGACATAAAATTCTTAGGGAAGAATCTCCCAGGAGGGGAAATAGGAGCACTTGCTTCATGTGGAGAAAAGACACTACAAAGGGAACTCGTCTCTATGGTTTCAGCTGGAATTCTCAAAAAAACAGGCGAAAAACGCTGGTCTAGATACTCACTAAAATAGGCGTGAATTGATATTTTATAAAGTCCCATAATTCTTAGTAAATTATTTTTTTGGCTAGCGCCTGTGTTCTTGCTTTTTGGCTCAAAATATGTAAGAATTACCTACGTGGTTCGTCTCATAGAGTATAGGATGAGCACGTCCCGTAGCGAACGTTAGTTTGCTGTCGGGTTATCCACATAATATATTGTTTCATTCTGAGACTTTGTATTATAATAATATTATGTTTACAAGAAATTAATTCTCTACCGAGAGGTAGAAGATTTATGTGTATTGTATTCATAAAACCGTTTTCATTTTCGTCCACAATTTCGTCGAAAAAATTTTGGATGCAAAGTGAGGAAAGGTCATTGAAAACATAATACTTCCTGGGAGATTGAAATATCTTTTAGGAAAAATTCTAGTGTTCGCATTTTGCGAATCACTAGAATAAAAGTGTTTTCTTTTCGTTTTTCATCTGTTCACAATTTATTTTTTTGTCGCATTATTAGTGTTTATTAATTATTGACAAAAAAGATTTTGTGATAGAAAAATGTTCGTTGTAGAAAGTTGCGAAATTTTTTACAGACGAACAGCGTGCCCTTAGTTTAGTCGAAACTTATTAATGGCACAAAAAAATATTATGAGTAATTTATTAAAATCAAAATATATTCTTGGTTTTATGATCGTAGCATTTATGCTAGTAGGAGTTGCTTTCACAGCATCTTCAGCTAAAGCAGAATGTTCACTAGGATCTACAACTTTGAAATATGGACAGAAAAGTGCTGCAGTCACATGCTTGCAGACTTATCTAAACATTTCTCCTGCAACTGGATACTTCGGTAAATTGACCTTAGCTGCAGTGAAAGCTTACCAAGCAAATCATGCTTTAACAGCTGATGGAATTGTTGGTGCAAAATCAAAAGCAATTATCGTAACTGGTGCTCCAGTAGTAACTACTGGTGACCTTTGTCCAAACGGAATGACACTAGCAAGTAACTGTATGCTTCCACCAGGTGGCACTACAGCTCAGCTTTGTCCAAACGGAATGACATTGGCAAGCAACTG
>CAIVNB010000067.1 GCA_903907175.1 uncultured bacterium | reverse complement strand
GAAGTAAAACAACTCTTAAACAACAGTGCTGAAAGGTTAGCACTATCTGCGCGTGCGTATCATCGAGTTATCAAAATTGCGAGAACTATTGCAGATCTTGAAAATTCTCCCGACATAAAACAGAATCATATATTAGAAGCTTTGCAATACAGGCCGAAGGTAAATATATAGTTATCCACAGGTTATTTGTTGACAGTGAACGCTCGTTCACATATACTATATACGTTGGTCGTTTATAAAAAATAAGTATATATAATATGTCACAAAAACAATATTTAAAAATGTTAGAAAAGGAAATACAGAAAATTAATCAGCAGATTGATTTAAAAATTATTCATGGGGAAGACTATAGGAAAGAGGCTCGAGATCACAAACTTCTTCTCAAAAAAGTTCGCTATAACACAAGGAAGGGTTTCTTTAAAAGTCTAACTGAGAGACTTTTTTCTCGACCTTTAAAATTTCAGTTCTAATACATATAGATGCGAAACATTTATCAAACAAAAATAGAGTCTTTCTACGAGGATAATAAGAGAATGCCGACATATTCTGAAATGATGAAACTTTTCAATTTTAAATCCAAAAATGCTGTATTCCGAATAGTAGAGAAATTAAAAGATGCTGGACTTGTAGCAAAAGATCATCTAGGTAGACTTATCCCAACTGATAGTTTTGGTGAGATCCCAAAACTTGGGCTTGTGAAAGCGGGCTTCCCTTCGGAAGTAGAAGAACTACAAGATACTATTAATTTGGATAATTTTTTAATTGGGAATAAAAGTCTTACCTATATGCTGGAAGTTGATGGAGATTCTATGATTGATGCACATATAGAAAAAGGAGATATGGTATTAGTAGAAAAAACAAATCAAGCCAAAGATGGAGAGATAGTAATTGCTGAAGTAGATGGAGAATTTACAATGAAATATTTTAGGAGTGCTGGAACCAAAGTTTGGCTCGAGCCTGCCAATAAAAATTTCAAACCTATCTACCCAAACCAAAGTTTGAATGTCATAGCGAAATTAAAGGCAGTGATTCGGAAGTATTAAAACTGTTTTTAATTATAAAGATTTGTTATAGTAGGGCTATGTTAAATACATTACAAAAATCAAAAATAGTTGTAAAATCAATAAAAAAAAGCTTATACGAGCCTTATTTTAAGGCAAAAAATATTTTAATACATAACGATGATATTTTAACAATTACTTCTATACCAGAAAGTTCAATTGATTTAATTATTACATCACCACCTTATAATGTTGATATTCACTATAATTCTAGTGGTGATAATTTGACTTATGAAGATTATTTAGAATTCACTGAGAAATGGATTAAAAAATGTTTTGATTTATCAAAAAAAGAGGGACGACTTTTATTGAATATTCCTCTTGATAAAAACAAAGGTGGTCAAAAATCAGTTGGTGCGGATATTACAAAAATTGCAAAAGATGTCGGCTGGAAATATCACTCAACGATTATTTGGAATGAAGGAAATATTTCTCGTCGTACCGCGTGGGGTTCTTTTATGTCTGCTTCTGCTCCATATGTTATTGCTCCTGTAGAGTTAATTTTAGTTTTATATAAAGATAGTTGGAAAAAAACAGGCGAAAGTAGAGAAAATGATATAACAAAAAAGGAATTTATAGATTGGACAAATGGTATTTGGACATTTAATGGTCAAAGTAAAAAAGGGGCAGGCGGGCATCCTGCACCATTTCCAATTGAATTACCAAGACGATGTATAAAGTTATTTAGTTTTGTGGGTGACACGGTGTTAGACCCCTTTTTAGGTAGTGGATCAACACTTATTGCTTCTTATTTACATAAAAGAAAAGGAATTGGTGTTGATATTGATAAAAATTATTGTGATATAGCAATAAAGCGCTTAGGAGAAGAGTCAAAAATTAATCAATTGAATTTATTAAAATAAATATTATGAAAAAAGATAATAATTTAGTTCAAGTAGATTTACTTATTGAATTCTTTAAAAAAAATCCCGATAGAGATATTAAACATCCTGAAGTAGTTGATTGGGTAGTAGATACTTACAAGAAAAGAACAGGAAAAATTTTTCGTGATCCAGACAGAGCAATTCGAAAATTATCACAAAGTGGATTTTTGATAAAAGTTGCAAAAGGAATTTATAAATATGATCCTACTATGGAGCATCATAGGGAGTTAGAAGATTTTACTTCTGCCCAAAAAGCGACAATCCTTAAGAGAGATGGATATAAATGTGTAATTTGTGGTAGAGGTAAAAAAGATGGTGTTGAATTGCATGTTGATCATATAAAACCTAAAGATTTTGGAGGAGAGGCAACTATTGAAAATGGTCAAACCTTATGTGCACAACATAATTTTATTAAAAAGAATTTGAAACAAACTGAAACAGGAAAAAAAATGTATATTCGTTTATATGAATTAGCAAAAAGTGAAAAAAATAAAGAATTAATAAAATTTTGCTCGGATATATTAGAGGTTTACGAAAAGCATAATATAAATGGTCACATAGAATGGAAAAAATAATTAAAAAATAAGGAAGTGGATGACAGTACTAGCAGAACATTTAGGGATAAAACAATGTAAGAAAAAAAGGCATAACACCCTAAAATAAAAAAACCCGCTTGGCGGGTTTTTTTATTTTATCTCGAGATAAAATTTATGCAACAGAGTCCTTCAAAGCCTTTGCAGCTCGGAATTTTGGAACTTTCTTAGCAGCTACTTTTACTTGCTCTCCAGTTTTTGGATTGCGAGCCATTCTTGCTGCTCTTGCCTTTATTG
>CAIVNB010000066.1 GCA_903907175.1 uncultured bacterium | reverse complement strand
TGTCCGCCCTCTCGGGATCGAACCGAGGACCTTATCCTTAAGAGGGATCTGCTCTACCAGCTGAGCTAAGGGCGGAAATAAATTTTTTAACTATATTTAAGATATCATAAATTCTCCTATTTTGAAAGTTTTTTAAAAAATGTTAGACTAGAAAAATGGCCTGGTAGCCAAGTGGTAAGGCAGAGATCTGCAAAATCTCTATGCGGCGGTTCAATTCCGCCCCAGGCCTCAGGTCATTAAAAAATGCCCGAGTGGCGGAACTGGTATACGCGCACGACTTAAAATCGTGTCTCGCAAGGGATGTGGGTTCGATTCCCACCTCGGGCACATCATTTTTAACCTTTATTTATAAGTATCTATTAGGGCTTGACTTTTATATTAGGATATGCTATACTGGTAGCATGTTTAAAATAAATAACAAAAATTTAATATCTTTTACTTTAGCATTATTAACTACCTTTGTTTTCGCAACTTTTTTGTTACCGGAAATTACAAAGGCTGATTTTCAGCCACTTAATTGTGAAATTTCTAGTTTCAATGTAAGTTCAAATTATATTAGTCCAGGTGGGTCTTCAACGGTAAATTGGAATACTAATAATTGTAATTCAATAAGCATTTCAAATATTGGAACTGTAAGTACCTCGGGCTCTCAAGTTGTTTACCCAATGTATACAACTACTTATGTGTTAACTGCTTATGGACAAAATGGAGGATCTATTTACCAATCAAGAACAGTGACCGTACAGCAACTACATTGTGAAATTCCAAACTTTAACGTGAGTTCCAGTTATATTAATTCAGGCGGATCTTCTACGTTAAATTGGAATACTAATAATTGTAATTCAGTAAGTATTTCAAATATTGGAAGTGTGAATAGTTCAGGTTCTCAGGTTGTTTATCCCCTAGTCCCAACCACATATATCTTAACCGCTTATGGACAAAACGGAGAAGCTATCACCAAGTCTAGAACTGTAACCGTACAAGGATTAAATTGTGAAATTTCAAGTTTCAATGCAAGTTCAACTTACATTAATAGGGGCGACTCTTCAACTTTGACTTGGGATACTAATAGTTGTAATTCAATGAATATTTCAAATATCGGAACTGTAAGTGTCTCAGGTTCCCAAGTTGTACATCCTATTAACACAACAACATACACTCTAACTGGTTATAGTTCTAATGGAACATCTGTTTATCAAACAAAAACCATAAGAGTAGCATCAGCTATCCTAGGAAACACTACTTCATCTTCCACTACTAAGAATACTTCAAATACCTCAAAAACAACTACCACTTCAAGTACTTCAAAAAATAACACAACAAACAATCAATCAGGTAATGAAAATCAAACGAGCGACCTAGCAGCAAATGCATTATTTGGATCAGGTGGATTCTTGCCTTCAAGTCTTTTTGGATGGTTATTCTTCGCAATACTTGTTCTCATTGCAGTAATATTATGGAGAAAGCTTTATGTATCTGACAGAGAAAGACAAGCTCCTCTAAAACACGCATAAATAACATTATAAATTAAGCTAAAAAGTCAGCCCCTAGGGTTGACTTTTTGCTTTGTTTGTGCTATACTTGTAGCATATAGGGATCTTTGAAAAACAAGTTAAATATTGATAATTTATTCATTTAAGTGGCTAAATCTCCCCCTCTTGGAAAGAGGGTTATATAAAGATTTCGCCCTTCAAACGAATAAATTATCAAATAAAAACTAACTTAAAAAAAACAACCGGCTTAGGAGGCCGATGGATTATGACAACAACAATTATTTTAGGATTATTAATCGGGACTGTGCTTTTAATGGTAAAAAAATCATTTTATATGCCAAAGGCAAGGACCGTCCAAGCAATTATGTTGCTTGGAAAGCTCTATACCTTCATCGAAAATATAGAAGGAAAGACAATCTACAAAGGAGAAGACATCCTGGGTGGATTCCAAAAGTGGGACATTATTGACCTGATTCCTGGTGAAAAAAAGAGATGGAACATTTATTTTTTCCTTTGGCCATTTTTCACTCTTCACACATATCCCTTAACCTATACAAAAGAAAAAATGATAGGCGAACAACAAGATGGAGATGTAATGATTTGGGAAGACAAGGAAACAAAACATTGCCTCATTTCACGCACAGGGATATCTAACCACCTTGAATGGAGAGTGGAATATCCTACTGTTACTTCTAATCTGGATACTGAAGAGCTAGCAGCTGTAAATACCTATACAAACAATATGCTGGAATTAACAAACCCAGCAAAAGCTTTGTTTGGTATTAAGAATTGGCTTGAAGCAGCCAATGAAATTCTTCACGGGGGTTTAAGAGGGTTAGTGGCCAAAAAGCCGTTACATGATCTTAATCAATATTCTTGTGAAGAAAAAGATAATTTCGATTCAGAAATGAAAAGACACGCAAACGATTCAGTAGACCAACCAGGGTTGCTAACTTTTGGATTTGAATTGCTTAGGTCTATTTTTAAAGACTTCAATCCCGCGAATGACAAGTCTAGGGAATTAATGGCCTCTTTTGCAAATGTAACTATCGCGGAAGAAACAGGAAAAGCGAGGGTTAAGGCGGCAGAACAAGATGTGAAAGTAGCTGAGCAAAAAGCAAAGGCATACGAAGCCGAACAGGAGCCAATTGTAAAATGGCGAAAAAAATATCTTGTCGACACTGGCCTTGCAAAAGTAGATGCACAAGGAAATATCACTGAACTTGTGCCTGATGCTAACGCAAAGATTACTGCCGAAGCTATGAAAGAGTGGGCTAAGGTTTCAACACTTGTCGTGGACAGTGGAACAATAAATAAAATCTTTACAATTAAACCAACAGAAAAGGAGAACGTATAATATGGAAACATGGCAAGTAATATTGTTATTGGTATGTATCTTAATTCCATTTGTAATTTATCATATTTACAAGAATGGGATACAGATTAAACTACCATCATGGAATCTGGCTAATCCTGCACAGACAGCCACACCTGCAACCCCTGCAACTGCACCTGCTGCACACGGAACACATGGAGGAACAGCACCGGCTACGCCTCCTACCAACCCTGTCGTAATAGTTCGCAACGCAGTTATTTCCTTCATCGTCTACATATTGATGTTAGGAATAATCTATCTCAAGATTCCATCCTTATGGATATCTTGGACAACACCTATGATGTTTTTTGTTCTCACGAACTTAGCACTAATTTTTGCGATACTTAAGGTAAAAACATCAACGTGGTCAACAATAATAATTATAATTGTTGTCATGTTTATCCTTGGGAACTGGATTGCTTATGGAGTTGATCAATACTCTATTAATCATCCAAAAAAAGTTGAAACTGAAAATGTTATCAACAATACGACAAATTCTTCAGTTTCTTCCTCTGGAAAAGAGATTGCAACAATGAATAAACCCATTCGTGCATATCTCGACCCCCTCAAGAATTACATCAGGATAATCGGTCCTGGAAATGCAAAATGTGTTCTTGAATCTAACCCCAGTAAGTTTTTCATTTTTGATGAAAAACCTGGAGTGAACAAACATATAAAAAAATGGCGGACTATGTCCGCCGGATACTATCTTATATACCCTGATGGAACAGATGAAATTGTTTTTTTGTGGTATTAAAATCATGGGCAGGTTCGCTTCGCGAATCTGCCCATTTTATTTTATCCCAAAAAACAAAAACCCCCATAAATATGGAGGTTTTTGAAAAAATTTTATTATTTTTAAGGTGACTGTAGCTCTACGGTCCCCTGCTCTGGATCTATGCCATCTATATTTAGAGTATTTAAAATAATATTCATTATTGTAAATACACCCATCATTATAGTTATGCCAACGATACCCCAAATCATATGACTCTTGCCTGTCGTTTTCTTTTCTTCATTATCTAGATTTGAAAGAAATTCAAATACACCATAAAGAAAGTAAATAAGAGCCAAACCAAAGAGAAGTAAGATAAGTGGGTTTATGATAAATTTATTTACTTTGCCAATAAATTGATCCAAACTTTCACTAGCATAAGCTATATTTATAAAGAATAAGTCCATCTCGGTTAAATTAAAATTATGGACATCTTGGGTCTCCAGTTCCTGGGACACATGGGAAATCACTAGTTGGGTTGTTGTCTAAGCCAAAAGACTTAGTTACGATTGAAACCAATCCCCACATAGCAACTATTACCACCAAGCCGATGATACCGTATATGATTCTGTTTTTTCCTTTTGCTTTTGCTTCTTCGTCATCACCTATCATATAGGTAACAACTCCCCAGATGAAATATACTACTCCCAAAACAATAAGAATTGGAATCAATGTATTCATCACTGATGAGATATTACAAAGGATAGATTGGAAAGTTCCAGGCTGTACACTACTGCCAGAAGCACCACATCCTACTCCAGTATTACCTGCACCTTGTGCAAAAGCCAAAATTGGCAAAACTACCGACCCAATACCAGACAAAACAATTAATTTCTTTTTCATAATATTTCTAATAATTTCTCCGACTTTCACGGAGATGAGTCAATGACTCTAAGTTAATAAAACGACCTTATAATACTATTAATAATAATTCCTACAACTAGGTTGCTAATATTATAACATAGAGCAACCTACTAAATACAATGTTTATTGTTCTTTTACTTGGGGAACGGTAAATTCTATATTAAACGTATTGGTAAAAATATTTACAAGCCCCCACACAGAAACCATAACAGCAAGTGCAACTATACCCCAAATCATAAAATCTCTACCCTTGGCTCTTTCTGCCTCTGCATTGCTATTTATCACATATTGAACAACTCCCCAAACAAAAAATGCTACAGCCAAAACAAAAATCAAAGGGATGACTGATGCACTAACAAGACAGGTAATATAAGTTATTATGTCGCCTAATTTTGGCTTTGAAAGTCCACTGTAATTACTAAAACAAGTAGAAGAACCAGAAGCTTGCATATTATTATCAACGATATTAGCTGGATTTTCGAAAGCTAAATCTTGTTGAAGTCCAAAACTTTTTACTACAATAGAAACCAAACCCCACATACTGACTATAACAACCAAACCAATAATGCCGTATATAATCCTATTTTTACCTTTTGTTTTTGCCTCTTCTTCATTGCCTATAACATAAGTAACTACTCCCCAAATAAAATATACAACACCTAATAAAACCAATATTGGAACAATCTGATTTAAATAAAAACCTATTCTACATATTATATTACCTATATTATCGACAGTTAACCCACATGTAGAAGTAATAGTCGGAATCGCTGCAAAAGACAAAGCTGGCAAAACTATACTTAAAATTGAACCAGTAAATATTATTTTTTTTAGTTTTTTCATAATTTTATATTTTCCTAATGCCTAGGACCTAAGGCCTTATTTTTATAATGCAAGTACCGTTTCTGAAATAAGTAACGCAATTGCCCATGCACCGAGCAGTATCGCTGCCCCTATAACAGTATAAATAAGTGCATCTTTCGCTTTTGTTATTTTTTCTGAATTTCCTCTAGCAAATACAAACAAAAAACCGCAGTAAATTATGGCAATAGCAATAATTGGAATACCAATCTTTAATACTCCCACTAAAATAGTCTGGATAAGAGCTTCTAATGTTGTAACATTAGGTATTGGATTAACAATCTGACCAACTGGAGGGTTTCCTCCATTATCCTGAGCAAAAGACAAAATAGGTAATAAAACTAGAATTAAAATCAACCCTGTAAAAATTATTTTTTTAAAATTTTTCATTTTTATATTTTTAATAATACCTCATAATTATACTATATATTAAAGCCCAATCCAAGAACCATCATATCCAACGATTGATAATAGCGTGTGTACTATAAGCCAACAAGCCGCTGCAATAACAAGGCCAATAGCAACACTTATAAAAATCCCTTTTGCTTTTGTCCTTTGTTCCGATGCTCCTCCTGAAGTAACAAGCATAAAGCCAGCGTAAGCGAACATAATAGCAGCAATAGGTATTGCCATAACAAAAATGATGAAATTTATTATTTTATTAATTACTATCATTAATTCGTTGAAACCACATCCATCCTCAGGACATGGGGCCGTAAGCCCCAACCCTGAAGTTGAAAGATCTGTTTTCTTTTTATTACTATCTCCCTTTTCAGCCGAGCAACTAATATCGGTGCCACCTCCAGCACCATTGCATTTCCAAGTCCAAGGGCCAGAACCACTTACTGCGGTTGGGATACCTGAGCTACAAAGTTCTGAAGTGGGTGCAGTGGGAGATGTCTCTCCGTTTGCGGGCCCGCAGGCACCATTGGTTATAATGTTATTCAAAACAAACACAGCTACGGTATATTCTTGGGTAGAATTATCCTCTGCAGTCACTGTATAGGTCACTGGATTACTGAAGTCTTCTCCTACAGGATTATTCGGGTCCGGTGGAGGAGGACTAATTATCTTGCCAGAAAATTGAATGGTCGGGACAAGATTTGTTGCATCAGTGCCATTGGGAACTGACAGCGTTATCGTATGAGCATTTTGATCAATTTGGCCCCGAACTGCCAGCGCTAAGTCCAAAAAATCGAATTGTGTAATCTCTTTTTCAGAATTTGGTGTGGGTGTAGTAAAATCAATACTCGCAAGAATTTGAGGGTCATTTTTATAACTCAGTGTTACAGAATATTTTCCTCCCGCACTCAACCCTCCAACTGGGGAAGACGCCGTGCCGTCATTATTAATAGTGGTTTCGGGAGAATAGGTGTAAGAAGGTGTCTGACTGTTAAAATTAGTGACATAAAAAACTACATAATGTTTATTAGGTAAAAGCCCTTCGGCATTTAAAACAACCGAGGTTGCCTGAAGCTCTGTGGTTGTTAATGTTACAGCTAAAGACAATTTAGGAAAAACAAAAAGACTTAAAAGAAAAATTGTTAAGGATACAGCAAATATTTTTTTCATAAAAATTTTATTTATTTAATAGTAAATTAAGTTTATTGTCTGAATCTTTTATAGCTTCATCTGTTGTCATGTTGTTTGAAAGTACACCATCAATCATGTTTCTAAAAATATTATCTGTGTCAACGGCAGATGGGTCAAGCCAGCTTGATCCAAATAATGCTGAAGCATAAAATATCGGCAAATATGCATCTGTTTGTTTAATGGCAAGTAAATCACGCCTTGCAGGAATTTTACCAGTATCTTTTGCATATTTACTTGCAAAATCACTAGAGGTCAACAAGCTCGCTGCAGTAAAAGCAGTGCTGAAGTTTTTGGAAAAAGAAGAAATCGCTATACCTGTAACTTTCGCATATGTTGATTTTCCATTTGAATTTTTTATTTGTGGCATTGGTGCTGCTAAAAAGTTTTGGTTCGGATTTTTACTTACCAAAGATGCAAGTTCACTTGCAAAACCAAAATAAAATTCTAGATCTTCAGAACTAAATGCATCACGAGAATTTGGAAGTGACTTATTCCAAGAATAAACACTACTTAAAGGATTGGTAAAATCTGTGTAAAACTTCAAAGTATCACCTAAATTCTTTTCTCTAGTACTTTGGTTTAATGCAGAAGAAAAACGACCTTGTTTTTCTGAGACAATTGGGTTGCCAAGCTGCATGAAAAGAGTAGACATAATATCTTTAGCATGTAAGACATTTGAAAACTGTCCCATAGCTACGGTGCTTTTAGTTATTTTACTTGAGTCGTCTTTCTTAGTTAAAACTGGAACTAGACTTTCAAATTCATCCCAAGTGGTTGGAGGATAAACAATATTATTTGCATCTAAAATACTACGATTGTAATACATAACAAGTGGATCTATCGCTATGGGGAAAGATAAAATACCATTTCCTGTTAAAAATACCTCCCCTGCTCTCGCAAAAGTATTCTTAAACGTGGCCAATGGATAGCTTGCATATGGAATCTTGTAGATTTTATTACTATATTTATAAGCTAAATCGTTTGAAAGAAAAAACATATCGGGCCCCTTCCCTGCAGCTAAGGCCTCTAGAAGGTCTTGGTCGAATGTGTCTTGAAATTTTTGAACATACACCACAGTAAAATTTGGGTTTGTTTTATTGAAATTATTTAAATCTTTTGATATTGTCTGCGACTTTTCTGTACCCCATAAAGTTACAGTCACATTTGAAGTTTTTTTATCATTTCCAATTTTTATCATCCCAGAAAAAACCATAATACCAAAAACAGCCGCTGCCATAAATACCACCACCATCACTATTTGAAAATTTCCTTTCATTTTTTACTTTATAAACTTGATTACTTTATAAACTCTCTGTTTTTCTTAATATCATACCATAATGATGTTCCCCCGCATCTATATCTTTTTCAAATACAAAACCCCTCTTTTTAAACATCTCCAACACTTTATCTTTTAGAACAACGTTATCTTTTTTAGGACCAAGACTAGATGCTTCCCTCCAATCTATAAATAACACTCTTCCTTGTTTCTTTAAAATCCTTTTTATTTCTAAAATAAATGTATCCCTATCTTCAATTTGAAAAAATAAATTAGAAACAATTACGGCATCAACAAGGTTATCTTTTATTTTCGTTCCATTTATTTTTTCGACATCTCCCCAAAAACATTCAATGTTATTAAGGTGTGCATCACGTGCTTTGTTTTTTATTGTTGCTACATAATCTTTTATTACTTCAACGGCATACACTTTTCCCCTTGTAACTATTTCTGCTGCTGCAATTGAATAAAAGCCCGTTCCTGCGCCCAGGTCTGCCACAATCATATCGTCTCTAATCCCTAGTTGTTTTAAATTTTTTACCGGATCAGTGAACATAATTTAATTATACACTACAAAAAATAACTACACACACGCAAGAGATGCTATACCATCTCCTCCACGTAAACGCATAATGGTAACTCCTTGTGTCTGGCGACCAAGAGAAGGAATGTCTTTGAGAGCTGTGCGAATCACTTGTCCTTTTTTGGACATGGCAATTAACTCTTCCTCTTCGCCAGTCAAAACTTTTGCAACTATAAGCTTCCCTGTTTTAGGTGTTACTTTTGCGGTTTTGATACCAGAACCACCTCTCTTTTGAACTTTATATTCTTTGAGAGCTGTTTTCTTTCCAAAACCATTAGCACTCATTGATAAGAAAAATCCATCTTTTTTATCCTTTTTTATTACATCAACTGCGATAACTTGATCTCCTTTGCCAATCTTTACTCCACGAACTCCACCAGCTGTACGTCCCATTTCTCTAATGTCACTTTCTTTAAATCGGATAGATTGACCTCCTGCAGTTGCTAACATTACTTCGTCCCCTTTATCTGTAAGTAATGCCGAAATAAGTTCATCTCCTTTATCCAAGCGTATAGATATAATTCCACTTCTACGTACATCTTTGAAACCTTCCCCTGACATTTTTTTGGCAGTACCGTTTTGAGTTATAAGCATAAGTGAAATTGGAGACTTTTTGATTTCTTTTGGCATCGATAAAATCGAAGTCACTTTTTCGTCCCCTCCTAATGAAAGGAAGTTCATTATCGATTTTCCCTTAGTTGCACGTCTGCCCTCGGGGATATCATACATTTTCATTTGATATGCTTTTCCTAAATTAGTGAAGAAAAGTAAATCACTGTGTGTAGAACCAGAAACTAATTTCGTAACAAAATCTTCTTCTTTTGTTTCAAGGTCAACAACTCCGACTCCACCCCTTTTTTGTGCTCGGTATTCGCTTGGATCTGTTCGTTTTACGTATCCACCTGCAGTGAATACAAGCATTGTCTCTTCATCTGGAATCAAATCTTCGTCATTGATTTCTTTTACTCCACCTTTAACTATTTTTGTCCTACGATCATCCGCATACTTTTCACTAATTTCTTCTAATTCTTTTGAAACTATCTTTAATATTTTTTTTGAATTAGCCAAAATATCCTTCATTTCCTTAATAAAATCTTGTTTTTCTTTTAATTCATTTTCAACATTTTTTCTTTCAAGCCCTGCAAGTTTCTGTAATTTCATTTCAAGAATTGCTGTAGCCTGCAGATCTGAAAACTTAAATTCTTTCATCAAGTTAAACTTCGCAGTCTGAGAATCTTTCGATCCACGAATAACTGTGATGACTCTATCTATCTTATCAAGTGCTTTTTTTAAACCAAGGAGTATGTGTTCTCGCTCTTCTGCTTTTCTTAAGTCATATTGTGTTCTTCTTTTTATAACATCTTTTCTATGAGCAATAAATTCTGAAAGAATTGACTTCAAGGAAAGCGTTTGTGGTACACCATCAACAAGTGCCACTATGTTGAAATTAAAATTTGATTCAAGTTGAGTATTTTTATAAATATAATTTAAAACTTTCTCAGGATGTGCTCCGCTTTTTAAATCAATAACTACTCTAATATCTTTTGCTGATTCATCTCGCAATCCTTTTATACCTTCAAGTCTTTTTTCTTGAACCAACTCTGCAATTGCCATTATTAAATTTGCTTTGTTCACTCGAAAAGGAATCGAAGTAATAACAATCTGATACATGCCACCTTTTGTTTCTATTATTTCTGCCTCTCCACGACAAACAACACCACCACGACCACTCGAATATGCATGAAGCATGTCTTTGTAGCCATAAGCAATACCCCCCGTAGGAAAATCTGGTCCTTTGATAAATTGCATCAAATCTTCAGTGCTTGCATCATCATTGTCGATCAAATGTATTGTCGCATCAACTACTTCTTTCAAATTGTGAGGTGGAATATTAGTAGCCATACCAACAGCAATACCAAGTGTACCGTTCAAAAGTAATGTAGGGACACTTGCAGGTAGTACTATTGGCTCTTTCCTTGTACCATCATAATTTGGACGAAAATCAACAGTTTCTTTTTCTAAATCACTTAAAAGTTCAGCAGAAATTTTAGACATTTTCGCTTCCGTATAACGCATAGCCGCAGCATTATCTCCATCAATAGAACCGAAGTTTCCTTGTCCTATAACTAATGGATAACGATAAGAAAATTCTTGCGCCATACCAACCATAGAATCATAAACAGCAGTATCACCATGTGGATGATATTTACCTAAAACGTCTCCTACTATCGCAGCAGATTTTCTAAAACGAGATGAGGACGTTAATCCCATCTCATTCATTCCAAATAAAATTCTTCGATGCACTGGTTTTAACCCATCTCTGACATCAGGTAATGCACGCGCAGTAATAACTGACATTGCATATGCCAAATAGGATTCTTTCATTTCTGCCACTATATCCACTGGGAGTATCCCAACTTTTCTTTGTGGTAATTCTTCGATTATCTCATCTTTCTTTTTTGCCATATATTACTGGGTAGTATCATTATTGTTAGTATTTGTAGAGTCTGTTCCTTTAATACTATTGTATCCTCCGACCAAATTGTCTTTTAATACAGAAAATGGTTTTAAATCTTGTTCTATTTTCACTTTTGTATCTTTACTTGTAACACTCCTACCTAAAGAAAAAGTCCAAAGTAATACCATAAATAAACCCAAGATAAAAATAGCAATATGTAAAATATGTCTTCTCTCTTCTTCTGGACGATTTCTTAATCTATGAATTATTTTTCTCATGGTTTATTTTTTTTACCATGACCCTGAATTTTTATTGAAGGGTCATTTTTAAAAATATTATATTGGTTTTAATACTACGACCTCACTTTCCTTTCCTTCTAAATCTTTTCTCTTTAACGTGAGTTTGTCCACAACTTCTGCTTTTTCTTCTCCAATTTCTTTCAAAAATGCTTTTAGAGATGCTTCGTCGTAGTCCATAGGAATAATCATTTTTGGTTCAAGAGAAGAAGCTAGTTTTGCAGAATCTTTTACGTCAAGCATTCCACTTTCTTTAGAACCTTTTCCACCAACTGGGATAAAAAGAATATCTGGTTCTTCTATCGCCTCAATCGCATCTTTTCCTATTTCTATATCAGACAAAGCCCCTAAAAAGGTAATATCAATACCATCAACAGTAAGACAATAAATACTATTTATATATTTTTTGCCCCCAATCAAAGCTTTTGTCATTACTCCTTTCACAAAAATTTCTTTCACTTCATAGTCTCCAGGACCTGAGATTATAAAAGGCACCCTGTCTCCGTGAGATAATTGGTCTACGCCATTGTAATCTGGATGATTGGTAGTAATAAGGCCAATATCGGCGCCAAAGTGAGCAGAAATGCCTGATTTTGAGTTTTTACTGACAGGGTTGAAAGCGACAGCCATATCACCCTGTGTGATCTTAAAAAATTGTTTCCCGAAATATGTAATTATCATTGTATCTATTATACCAAATTTTTAGGGAAAAACAAAACAAAAATCCCCAAATTTGGGGATTTTTTAGATTTTTATAAGTTATATAAATAATATTATTTTTTCGTAGACTTATCTATAGCTTTTATTTGAATTTCATTGTGGAGCCTTGTCAAAAAAGGTTCAAGGGAATCATCCCTATCCATAGAATACTTTCCACTCAAACTTACGACATAATCAATGGCTGCTTTCTTTCCAGACTCTTCAAGGATTTTTAATGCCTCGTTTCGTATCATTTTATTAGGTTCATTCGCGTTTTCCCAATAGTTATTTTCTTCTCTACTATTAACTCCAGTTTTGGGAGCTTGATTTGGGTTAAATACCATATATTTTTATTTTTTAATTAAATTATTAATACCCAAATAATACCCTCTCCCGACACCTTTTGTCAACAAAACGACTAGGCAAGATTTAGTCGTTTCTAATTTTACTTGCATTTTTGGGGAGTTGTAGTAGTATAAGAAATGTTTCAGCCAAAGGCTGATCCGCCTCTGGCGGAAGTGATATATTAAAAGCAGGATTTGGGATAACCCTAATGAAGCCGAAACGCCTAATTAGAACCTAAGCCTTATGTCCGCTTTGATGCGGATATTTTTGTTTAAGAAATATTATGAAAAAAGTAGAAATTATAAAAGAAGAAAATGTGAATCTAGTTTTGAAGTCTATAACTGACCGAAGTAAAAGTAAGCCAGCAATAGAATCGTTAGTTGAAGGACCAGTTATTTTGGTGAAAAAGTCATCTGTTTTCGTTGATTTATCACCATTTGGAACTGGTATTATTTACGGAAAAGAATTTATTAATGCTAAAGACATTATTAAAAAAATAGCTATCGGCGACATTATAAAAGCAAAAGTTGTCGAAGCAGAAAATGAAGACGGCTATGTAGAATTGTCTCTCCGAGAAGCAAAACAAGCTCTAATATGGAGTGAAGCTGAAAAGGCAATCAAGTCAAAGACTGTAATGGATTTGGAAATAAAGGAGGCAAATAAAGGTGGTTTAATCCTAGATTGGCAAGGAATACAAGGGTTTTTGCCAGCTTCTCAGCTTAAGAGTGATCACTACCCTCGAGTAGAAGATTCTGATAAAGATAAAATATTAAAAGAATTGAAGAAACTTGTTGGTCAGAAAATTTCCGTCACAATTATTTCAACTCTTCCAAAAGAAGGTAAATTAATCTTTTCTGAAAAAGACAATAACCCTGAAGAAAAAAAAGAAATATTGAGTAAATATAATGTCGGTGATGATATGACTTGCGTAATCGCAGGAATCGTTGACTTCGGTATGTTCTTGAAATTAGAAGACGGACTCGAAGGCCTTGTGCACATATCAGAACTTGATTGGGGGCTTGTAGAAGATCCACGTTCAATGTTTAAGATTGGAGATCAAGTAAAGGCAAAAATCATTGAAATTAAAGATGGCAAAATATCTCTTTCAATCAAAGCTTTAAAAGAAAATCCTTGGAAGGAGTTTGAAGGGAAATTGAAAAAGGGAGATATTATCGAAGGTGTAGTCATAAAATACAATAAACATGGTGCTCTCGTATCTATCAAAGAAGGAGTAGCCGGACTTGTACACAACTCTACTTTCCCTTCTGAATCAAAACTCCGTGAAAAATTGGAACTTGGAAAGAAATACAATTTCCAAATCACTCTATTTGAACCAAAGAGTCATAAGATGACTTTGATACACCTAGAGTAAGAAGATAAGAATCAAGAACTTAAAAAGCCCCCGCCGTAAGGCGGGGGCTTTTGTGTTTATTTAAAATAGTATTTTTACGTATTCGCCTCTTGGGTTAATGCTATATCTTCATCCCCTATTTCATTCATTATTGAAATCACTTGTTTTGCATAGTTTTTGACTATAGATGGTGGATTGTAAATTTTAAGGATTTGTTCAGTATTTTTATCAGCATAGTGGTGTGCAGTACTCTCCATATTCCCACCTAAATGCTTTGCCACCTTTTCAATAGCTTCATCGACAGACTTAAACCCAATCTTACAAGAACCCCAGCCAAAAGGGTTGTTTTCAACTTTTTTACAATCAAACTTACCTCCTGTTGACTCTCGGATAGCAATCGCGGCAACAAGACGCCAATCGAGGTCATTTGCCTCGGCCTCTTTGACCATTTTCATGCCTGTACCCAAAAGTGGCATATCGTGATCTTTGAAATAAGCATCAATAGCATCCGCTTTAATCTTTAAAAGATTAGCTTTTTCGTCCATAGCTTGGTTAAAAGCCAATAAACTTGAAGCCCTAATATTTTGTTTTTGTGATAACACAGATTGTGGGGCCACGACAACGTTTACACTGTCTTTTGGGAGACTTCCCAAAGGCATCGCTATTGTCATGATTGGTAGTAAAACAAAAGATTCCACAAACCGTATCAATTTTTTATTTTCCATATCGGGCGGTTTTGCTCCGCAAACCTATATCTGTAAGCTACAACTAGAAGAATATATCCATATTTATTAAGCTAAAAAGCTATTAATTAAGGATACTCTAATATACTATCATGTTGAGCAACAAAAGTCAATGGTTAAACAACAATTTTAGAGGATGTCAAATCGAAAATACGTTGTAAAATAAGGATATTTTACATAGTACCCATTGACAAATAAGGCTAAAATATGGGTAATTTAGCTAAAGTGGAAAACTTTATCGGCAACTTTGTACGCCTCCCCAGCTCCCATGGTCACAAAAATGTCGTTTTTGCCGAAAGTCTGACCTTTAAGGTACTCTTCAGCTAGGTCAAAATCAGTAAAAGCTATGGCTTTATCCCCATTTTCACATATTGCTTCGGCAAGCTTGCCACTTGAGATACTGTCGTCCTGGTCTTCTCTGGCAAAATATATAGGCAAAAGGACTATCTTATCTGCCCCGTGAAAAGCCTTGGCAAAGTCATCAAATAGGGCTTTTGTCCTACTGTATAGGTGGGGTTGAAAAACTATAGTTATTTTCTTGCTACTTATTGGGTAAAGACCTCTCAATGCTTCAATGCTTGCCTTAACCTCAGTCGGATGATGAGCGTAATCGTCATAGATAATAGTTCCAGCTTCCGTTACTCCCCTTTTTTCAAGCCTGCGCCAAGTACCTTGGAAATTCTCAAGTGATTTCTTCGCCACATTCTCATCTATTCCTAGCGTTAGAGCTATCGCCATAGCAAGTGCTGCATTTTGTCGATTGTGCTCACCAGGGACAGAAAGCTTTGACACTTTTTCTAGATACTTTTCGTAATCTGTAATTTTGTGTTCACTTTGAGATAGAAACTGGCCAAAAGCACTTTTGATATCATCTAAGTCTTTATAACAATCCAAATGATCTGCCTCCATGTTCGTTATCGCCCCAATGTATGGATGAAGCTCGAGCATATGCCTGTTGTATTCATCAGCTTCTACCACCAAGTATTTACTTTTGCCAGCTCTGAAATTTGAACCAAACTTTTTGACAAATGAACCCACTAATACCGTCGGATCTAACCCCGCATCAATTAAAATATCCGCAACCATTGCTGTTGTGGTAGTCTTACCATGCGTGCCAGAAATTGCGATAGTTTTATAATCTTTAGAAAAAACTCCAAGGGCTTCAGCATAACTTAAAACTATTTTATCTGTAGCTTTTGCACTTTCTAAAATTTCAGGCCCTCTATTGAGCCATGCATCTGAATAAACATAAATATCAGCCTCTGGTAAAACCTTATAATCTTTTTTAAAAACTATTTCAATCCCCGCTTCTTTTAATGAATCAATCGTCTTACCTTCTTCGTCGTTCACCCCTGAAACCTCCAAACCACGAGCTCTTGCCCATTTTGCGAGAGCCGAAATCCCAATCCCCCCGATTCCGATGAAATATGCCTTTCTAATTTTGTTAAGATCTAATTCCATATAACCATTCTATTCTAAAATCGTTTCTTTTTCATCCCCAAAGAAAGTAACCTTACCGTCCTCAACTAAAAAACATTGATTATCTTTTAATACCCTAAGTGGATATTTTAATGTTTTCATTTTTTCTACAACTTCTTCTTTTTTGTCATCGGTGTAATGAGATTTTATTAAAAAAGGTACATATCCTAATGTGGTTAAATCTTCAACTCCAAATTTATTTCTGCCAACTTTCCATCCTCCAACTTCCATACTTGGAGTCATTAAATGTGAACCAGAACTACATCCAACATAAGGGTATCCTTCTTTTATAAGGTCTTTCAAAACAACATCAAATCGAGACTCTCTAACTTTTTTTAATAAGAAAAAAGGACTACCTCCACTAACCTGCACAACATTTCTATCTATAAAAAATTCACGAATATCTTTTTCTTTTTTTCCATCTATATCAAACTCTTTAAAATCTATCCCGGACGATTTCATTAATTCTATATACTCTTTCATGTATTTTATATATTGCTCATCTGATACCTTTACCGCAGTAGTAATCAGTCCAATTTTTAAATCTTTTCTCAGCATACCCAAAAGATCATATCCTCTTTCTAATAAAAACTTTTCCTTTGACGCTAAAATTAGTTTCATAAATTTATCTTAACTATTTAAATTAATATATATCTTTCTGGTAACATTTTTTACAATAGACAATCTCTTGACGATCGGGCGAATAATTTGTTTTAAAATTATTTTCGCACCTAGAAGTATGCTCATGACTTTTATCAATACACATACACCTCCTGTCCCATAGTTTCCAAGGGTTCGTTCTTTCTAATCTTTTATAATATCTACAATTTGGACATTCTCTTGGTAGAGGTAAATTCATTTGTCTATAAAAATTTAATTCTTCTTCTATGATTCTATAACTTTTTGTACATTGGTGTGAACACTTCGCTTCGTGCCTACACAATATTGTTTCACTTAAAATATCATTAGAAACATTCTTTATATTTTTTGGTAAATCAGAAGTAGTAATTGTATTTTTATATTCTTTATTTTCGATATCTCGCCACTCATAACCCTCTCTCAATGCTTCTTCTTTTGTTAATGGAAATTGTTCTATAGCCAGTGTTTCGTTATATGCAACCTGTGAAATCTCTATTGGGAAATATTCTCCGTACTTATATACTCGCCCAACTTTATCTACATAGGGCATAGTATTCATATGTTCAATGATTTTTTCTTTTAAAATAAAAAAATCTTCTTTCGAATATTGTTTATTCAAAATACAATAATTCTTTGAAGAAAGCCCGACACATCCAAATAAATCATCTGTAATTTTACAAGTATCACAGTACTCATTGTTATGCCCTCCACGCAGACGATGTGAAAATTTTGAATCAAAATTGCCACCATTACCCCCGCTAGTAACAAGTTCATACGATCTTTCTCCGCGACCAGCTACAGTAATGTCGTATGCATCAGAATGAATATTCATCAAAAATGCACAAAACTTCAAATTTTCACAACCCCATACATTAAAAGACTCTTTAACATTTTTTGAATTCTCAATCGAATTTCCAGTACAATCTTCAGATTTTATTATATTTGCATAGCAATGGATTGACCTTGCACATATTTCCTCATATTCTTTTTTTAAATTTTCAAAGTTATCAACATTACCCATTTCAAGCTCTAAAAATTTCTTTAAATATTCTTCTCTAGGGAGTTGTTCATTTCTAAAACAATAATTTTTATTACGTAAATTCGTGCACATAAAACAATTTAGGCAGTTAGAGCAATTGAACAAAAACGAGGAGTCAGCGCATTGTTCCGAGTCTGTGAGAAAAATACTTTTATAATTAAAATTAGAATTTACTAGTTCATATCCAAGTTCATTTTTCTTTATATTAAAAGAATCGGCACACATTTTATTTTCTTTATTTACTAGATAACTATAATAAATATAGTCAGACTTAACTACATTATATGAAAGATAAGCATGAGAAGAATGCGAGGTTGAATTAGCATATTCACAACTAGGACCATTATTATTTGAATGCCTTATATGCATTTGAGGAATATCCATACGCAATTCATGAAATTGTTGCAAGAAAGGTTTCAAAAAATCTACATCTCTACCGTAACTCATTGGATCCCAGTCATCATTGAAATAACACTTTGTACAATAAACAATACATTTAGATTCTGGTGCATATATTGAAATCATTGAATCCCCGCATTTATCACAATTTCTTTTATATAAAGTACGAATATTGTAAGATGCAAGACGCCTCTGGAGACGACAACCAGGACAAAAAGTCGGTGGTGGAACTTTTATTTTTTCATAAAAATTAAAATCCTCAGCTTCTATAGCGAAATCCCTTCTGCAGTTTTGACAATTCCTAATTTCTGAATTCATAAATTTATTTTTCAAAAACTTTAAATTCTCCTTCTTTTAAAGCATAAATCGGTAAATCTTCTTTGTATTCCTTTAATTCCTGAAACGCTTTTTGCCAATCAATGTTCGGTGAATCGTAATCGGAATGCCAATGTGGAATAAATTTTATAGGCAACAACCCTAAGCACTCTTCAACTTTCTTTAAATCAAGATTCCAACTATATTTAGATATTACATCACCGCCAGCTGAAGTACCAACTAGAGTTTTCCCTTCAAGTTCTTTTACCCAATTCCCAGTTTTATTCAATCTTTCTAATAAAAGTTCTGTCTCTCCTCCTCTTAAAAAAACAATATCTGCTGATTTTACTTGCTCTAAAAAATTTTCCTGGGAAGCTAATATTAGTTCAAAATTATTTATATATTTTGAAAAAAATTCCCCATCCTCTTTAAACTTAATCTCCCAACTATTTAAAAAACGCGCAAACATACAGTCAAGTATTTTAACTGGTTTTTTATTAATATTTTTTATTAATTCTTCACAAAAAGCCCTTCCCCCATCTGATGCATTATGAAGATATCCTCCTGCTAAAATGTATTTTGTCATTTAATTTTATACTTATTAGCTTTCCCTAAATCATTACATTTCTCTATTAGCAAATCAATAAATTCAATCATAGATTTTACACCATCAAATTCACTTTTTTCTATATTCATACTATTATCTAATATCCACCTAAATTCATTCTTTATATTTTGCACAAAAGCAAACTTTATTGGTACCTCAATAATATTACCATTATTTGTAATATTCGTTTTTTGGTAATCAATATGAATAAATCTATTTCTCACATTACATATTTCTAAAATTTCTTTTTTCACAATAGGTGTGATCTCTCTTTCTTCTTTATCTTCATTAATCTTTTTTTCACCTATAACTATTAAACCAAAGTAAATGTTACAAAATAAAGTAATTGCCTCAGCAATATCAACAGAGTCAATAGGCAAATTATTTTTCATTTTTAAATCTGTCTCAATTTTAAATTGATTCCACCTAATACCATGTCTAACATGCAAACTGCCTGATTTTAACAATATCAATCTTTCGTCAAAAGTTTCCATAGATTATATTTCATCTACTTCTTTTAATTCTTGTTTTATAATTTTTGCTGAATAATCTTTTGTAGACGGTCGATCAAAAAGAAAGCTCCCTTTGAATTTTTTACCTGCTAAAAGTAACGGCATCCAGTGTGCATCACTCGTCCACATTTCTTTATAAGGTAACTCATCAATAGAAAACCATTCTGGTCTCATTTCTCTCGTTTCTTCTGAAATTCCCTCAAACTTATCAGTTTGAAAAACATGAACTTCTAAAATCTCTGGATATTCTTCAAATTCAAAATTAAGTATACCTCTTTTTGAAATCTCTTGTGCTGTAAGGCAAGACTCTTCTTTGAGTTCTCTTTTTGCGGCATCTTCAATACTTTCTCCCTTTTCAACTTTTCCACCAAAACCATTCCACTGACCTGCCCCAAAACCAGTTTTTTTGAAACCAAGTAAAACTTTTTTATCTTTTTGAACTATGCAAAGTGTAAGTAACATTTTTTGCATAAATTTATTTCTTCCATTTTATTTCAATTTCTATCTTTTCTTCTTTTTTATCTTTTTCATATTCAATTTCTATCTCTGAATCTTTCGGAACATAGACCTTATTACCTTTTATTTGTATCTTAAAAGCCTTTTCTTTACTCAATGAATCGATTAATCTTTTTAAGATTTTATTTAACTGCTTTTTTGAATATTTTTTCTCTACCTCTTTTTTGTTTTTCATTTTAATTTCTTAATTAATTTAATAAATTGATCATTGCGATCGTATTCGTTGGCAAAATATTTTCCAAAGGAAGAAAAGCCAGGACTATATAGAATCGTCTCGCCCCTTTTCGCTACGCTATAAGCTTTTTTTACTGTGTTTCCTAGCCCTTTTTCTTCATAGACTTCTATCCCTTTTTTGTTAAATTTTAGTACCTCGTCTCTTATGGTGTCAGTCCCCCTCTCCTTAAACATCACGATCTTTGAACACCATTTTGGCATTTCTTGCAATAATTTTTTTGTATCGAGTTTTTTATCATCTCCCCCAATTATCAAAATTACTTTTCTTTTTTTTGTATCCCCAACTGCCCGAAGAGCGGCAATTGTCGCGTCAGGGGTTGTCGAATTATTATCATTATAAATTTTTATACCCTTCACCTCTTTCACAAATTCTAACCTACCTTCTATCCCTTCAAAACTTTCTACTGCTTTTTTAATTATCTTTTCATCTATACCCATACTTCGAGTTGCAAGGATGGCGCACATAGCATTCATGCGATTGTGCTCCCCTGGAATTTTTAATTTCCAATTTTTTGGTAAATCTTCTGCTCTTGCAACCAATGCATTTTTTTTAATTTGAGTTGGTAACTGTTTTACTACCCCTTCGCCTGCCACAAAGATATCACCTTCTTTTTGGTATTTAAAAATATTAGCTTTATCATTAAAATAAAGTTCCCGATTTCCTTTGTAGTAATTCAAGTGGTCATCAAGAAACGTCGTAAAAATAGAAATATTTGGACTAATTCTTAAATCACCAAAACCTTGCAATTGCCATGAATCAAGTTCGAAGACTGCAATAGAATCTTTTTTTACTTTTTTCAAAAGTTGTAATGTAGAAACTCCACGAACATTGCCCCCTAAAAGTATTTTCTTATGAGCTTGTTTTAATATTTGTGCTATTAAATGCGTTACTGTGGATTTACCACGAGTACCCGTAATTCCAATAATTTTAATTCCAGCAATTTTTGCAAATAACGACGCACTCATTTCAACTGGAATGTTATTTTTATGAGCTTCTTCTGTGTGTGGAGAATTAAGTGGGACACCAGCGGCCTTTAAAATCATGTCTCTATTCCCAAAATCTTCTAATCTATGTTCCCCAAGTACGTAGGTGATATTTTTATATTTTGAAAGTATTTTCAAAGATGAAGCTAATTGCTCTTTTGTTTTTAAATCAGTCACAATCAAATCAGCACCACATTCTGCCAAGAATGCAGTATCCCCAACTCCCCGCCCCAAAAGCCCGAGTCCCATGACTGTAATTTTCTTTCCCTTAAAAAATTTCTTATAATCAGCCATAATTTGATATTATCATAAAAACCACTTATTTTTAAGTGGTTTTTATGAATTAATTTATTTCACGCTCATAGCAATCTTCGCAATATATTTTATAAATTTTGTGTTTTTCTTTTGGGTATGTAGTTAGAGTTATATTACCACAAGAAGCACACGTCGCTTCATTTAAAATTCTTGGATTACGATTATTCATCCTGGTCTGATGGCGACAATTAAAACATTTTGATGGGAGGGCCAATTTCATCCTTTTATAAAAAGCAATTTCCCTTGATATGAAACGGTAATTTTTATCGCATGCTTCACATTTTAATATTTTACTAAGTAAATCTTCATCATTATAATCATTTGGATCTTTTGGTAAATCTTTATACTGACAATTTTCTTGTCCTTTTGTGCTTGGAATGTCATCACGCCAAGTGAAACCTTGAGCGAGTGCATCAGACTTTTCAAGTGGCATATATTCATTGGCAATTGATTCATTATAGTCAAATGGGCTCATCCATATTGGGAAGAAGTTTCCCCAATCGCCTGTGCTTGTCATATTTTCTATAATCTGTGGTAAAAGACGCTCGTATTCTTCTTTGGTGTATTGTTTATTTAAAATACAATATTGCTTATTTCTTAAACTAATGCATCCAAAACAATTGGGGGAATTAAAACAAAATTCTGAATAATAAGTGTAACTTGAATTCATTGTAAGGTGAACACTTATTACATTATTGTTGTTGCTTCCGGTTAATAACTGATAGCAAGACTCGTTGTCACTTGAAAACGAATTATCAAAACAATCTATTGGTTTTCTTACTGTGTAACAGTACCTACTATTCTCCCCACCATTCTTAATATCAAATGATTGCAAAACATTACGAGCCCCATAAATATGATCTCCTGAAACATTGTTATTATGCGAACCAAAAACAGATCTTGCTGGCAATTTTTTTCTTAATTCTTCTCTTTTCCCTAAAATATATAAAATACTAGCTTCGTTGTTTAATGGATATTTCTCTAAAAATTTTTGATATTCTTCTTTTGAAACCTGCTCATTAAAAATGCAGTAACTTTTATGTCGCAAACCAACAGAGCCTATACAATTTACACAATCCCTACAATCATAAAGCCCAATAGAGTCTACGCAAGATTCACATTCTTGAGAATAAAATAATTTATTTGACATTACACAATCAATTGACTCATAACAAAGTTCACACTTATATAAATAAAGATTATCTAAACAGTCTTTTGAATTCCAAATTATATGCCCATAGTCACAATTTTCATCTTCTACACAACCAAAAATCAAATAACAATTTTTTGACGCCATAGTCATATTTGAATATTCACAATTCTCACTTTTTGTATTCATTATGGCAAAATGAGGAACTTTATTCTTGAGCTCGTATAATTGTTTAAGAAATTGTTTTGATAAATCAAGTTCTAATCCATAATCCATGGGATCCCAATCGTCAGCCCACCACTCTGGACTATCCCAAACTGGAAACAAAGCATCAGAATTATACATAGAAACAATCATCTTTCCTGATTTATCAGATGGTCGTTTATAAAGAGTTTTAAAATTTCGAAAAAGCATGCGCTGTTGCTGACGGCAAGTGGGGCAATTTTTTGGTACTGGTACTTTCGTCCGATCATAAAAAATATGATCATTTTCATCAACTTGAAATCCGCTCTTACATTTTTCACAAATTTTATTTTCCATATCTATATAACTTCTTGCTGATAGCATTTCTCACAATACATAATCGGGGCTACTTCTTCAGTTAAATTTGTATGTACCTCTTCCCCACAGTTTGAACATTTACGAATAAAGAATTGGAATGAACCACGACGACGAACACGGTCTCTGTGCCTGCAGTAAAAACACTTGCGAGGAATCGGTAAAACAATTTTTTTATAAAAAGTTAATTCTTGTTCTGTAATTTTGTAATTTCTCTCGCAAGTAATACATTTCAAAATTTCTTTTGTTATAGAATCTGAAACATCCCTTATGTGATCAGGAATTTCTTCTGGCTTTAATGTTTCTTTGCCTTTGGTCATCTGAATATCATCCTCCCATCTAAATCCTTGTGCTTGTGCTTCTTCTTTGGTTAGAGGTAAATTGTCTTGTGCAATGCTTTCATTGTAAGCAAAAGGGGCAATCTCAGCCGGCATCATTAACCCATGAATCCCTAAATCTGTAAGTTCTTTTACAATATGCTCTTTTAGTTCTTCATATTCTTCTTTTGTATATTCTTTGTTAAAAATCGAATATTTACCATTTTTTAACGCATCGCAACCTATGCAATCCTGGCAATTTCTTAAGTCAAAAGAGTACATTATGTTTTGGCTATTTTCTGGCCAATAGGAACCGATGACGTTACTACAATATCCTGTAGCAACCACTTCTAACAGCATTTCACTTTGTGTTCCATATCCCGTAGTGCCTAGAGAATCCTTTATCATTTTTGAAGAAAAAAGATAACGACAATTTTCTGCTTTTGCTGCTTCAAATGAATTTTTGACATTTCTGCATTCAGTCAGATAATCTCCAATAGAGTTCACGGTTTTTAAATTGTTATTCTCTCTTCGAGGGAGTGTTTTAGAAAATTCTATAAACTTCTTTTTTGCTTCTTCTGTTTTTTTATAACTTCCTCGTATTTCTCTAATTCTTTTTTGGTACTCCTCAACACTTAGTTGTTCGTTGAACCAACAATTACTTTTGTTACGTAAATTTACACAACCAAAACAATTCGTAAGTCCACTTCCGTTTAAAATAAAAGCCGAATCAACACAACCCATAACGTTTTGTCCCCATATGACACTGGCTGATTCTTGAACATTTATACATTCATAACAACGCTCAAAAGTCACTCCAAAATATATATCAGATGAATCAAGCCCATTTTTTATGCCTCTCGAATACAATAATTCTTCAGCTGGACTTGTATTAAAAACAAGATAACAATTCTTACAACCACCAGCCATATTTACGTACTCACTGTTTAGGTTTTGACCATCACCAGTAGAAATGCCTAAATTTATTTTAGGAACTTTGATTAAAAAATCTTTCATTTGGTCGAAAAACGGTCGCGACTTATCATAATCCGTGGCATAGTCTACGGGACTCCATTTTTCGGAATAAAAACAGTCGTAGCAATATTTTACGTAAGGAAGTTTTGGATTATACATTGTGATAATTGCCTTCTCACACATACCACACTTTTGCCCAGAATATAGAGTCGTTTCATTTCTCCACATTGCTCGCATTTTAAAACGACAATCTGGACAAATTTTCGGTACAGGTACTTTCATTTTTTCATAAAATGAAAAGTCATCTTGCTCTAGGGTAAAGTCCTGTTTGCACTTATTGCATTGTTTAATTTCTATTTTCATTAAGCCAAATTATTTTTTAATTCTTCCATGTCATTGAAATGATGCTTGGCCCCTTTTATTTCTTGATAGTCTTCATGCCCTTTCCCAGCAAGTAAAATTATATCTCCCTTTTTAGCAATTTTCGTAGCCTCAATTATTGCCTCACGCCTATTGGAAATCGTTTTAACTTTTTGGGAAATACTCATTGGTAAGTCAGTCTTCATTTCGGCAATAATCTTATCGGGGTCTTCGTTTCTTGGGTTGTCAGATGTAAAAATAGGGATATCGGACAATGTCGCACCTATTTTACCCATTATCCTTCGCTTCAGTGGATCCCTATCTCCGCCACAACCAAAAACAGAAATTATTTTACTTTCATTGTCTTTTATTTCTTTAACAGCTAAAAGTATTTTCTCAAGTGCATCAGGAGTATGAGCATAATCAACTATACCTAAAATGCCATTATTTGACATGAAATGTTCGAAACGCCCTGTAGGTGGTTCTATTGTTTTTAAAATATTCTTTACTTTTTCCATATCGAAACCAAGCAATACACAAGTACTCCATACAGTAATCAAGTTGTAAGCGTTAAATTTACCAAGTAAATTTGACTTTATGTGCTCACTATTAAATAAAAGTTCAAGACCATCAAAATCAAGCTTTTTTATTTCACCTTTAAAGTCGGCATCATTATTTATTCCATAAAAAAACTTTTTCGCCTTAATGCCTTTTATCATTTCTCTGCCATGTTCATCATCGGCATTTGATAATGCAAAAGAATTGCTTGGCAAATCTTGAAAAAATTTCTTTTTTGCTAAAAAATAATTCTCTAAACTTTTGTGATAGTCCAAGTGGTCATGAGTTAAATTTGTAAAAATTCCACCAATGAAACTGACGCCCGCAATGCGTTTTTGGTCTATCCCATGAGAAGAAACTTCCATAAAAACATATTCGCAACCTTCCTCTACCATTTCGGAAAGTAACTGATTTAAAATCATTGGTCCAGGCGTCGTATTTACTGTCGGCCTCTTTTCTTTCACAACGATATTCTCGACAGTACCGATAAGTCCTGCTTTATAGCCTAACTCTGTCGCTATCCTATACAAAAGCGTAGCAGTAGTGGTCTTGCCATTTGTACCTGTTATTCCAACAATTTTTAGCTTTGCGGAAGGATTACCATAAAAGTGAAACGCCGCCAAAGTGGCAATAGCTCGTCTTTTAATCTTCAAATTTTTGATTAAATTCTTCATAAATTCCTTATTTTTAAAGTATATCACAATGTTTAAAGTTTAAAATAAAAAAGCTCTGGTCATATCTTGATTCGATATAACCAGAGTTTTGGTTCAAATGTTCCCTGATCCAGGAACTGAAACTTCCTTAAGTTCCTTTATCACCACTTCATAAGAAATAGGTAAGGGTGATAAGGGCCAGGTTCCTAAATGACAATTGTAAACTCCTACATTATTGCCACTTACAAGGACACAGAGCTCCTGTTCCCTACCAAAAAATTTATCTCCCAATACCGTATAGCCATCGGGGATTAAGTCTCCATAATTTTTTTTCATAAGCTCGAATTTTAGGTGTGCAATTTTCTTTTCTTAGATTCTATACAATTAAAACATTAAGTCAAATTTTTTATTTTAAAATCTTTTCCAATAAAATGCCAAGAAAGCTTAATAAGAAACTCCGGGAATTTATTCAAAACCCACTGTAGATAAGTGTTGCTATTTGGACCAAAAAATGAATACCTATCGTAGTATGGGTAATTTTTTCTAGAATTCTCTATAAGTTCTACTGCTTTCTCCGCAAAAGAACCTTCGTCCCCTTCAAGGTACCCCAATAATTTTGGTTTCCATAAATATTTTTTAATTGGGTAAATAATATCAAAACCTAAAAAAGGTGCCCTCCTGTTTAAATGTACATGCTTTAAATCTTTATCAACTTCATTTTTAAAATGTAAAACTTCCCATCTGGAAATAATCCCTTTTTTATTTAAAACAAACCAGGGATGTCTAGCAAAGCTAATAGGTATAGGCGCCGGATTAGCAAACACAAAAACTTGATATTTATCTTTTTTTATCAAACCTTCAAAAGGGCTATTGCTCTTTTCCATATAGATAATTTTTACTTGGTTTTACCAAAATTTCTTGATCTATTTTTTGAAATCTTTCTACTTCTTTCCCGTCTGCAACAATATTTTCTAAAAACATATGCTTCGGCCTTGCCCAGATAACTCCATCTTCTAAATGCATATAAATAACCAGATGTTCCTGTGTCTCACTCTCTATCGCTTCAAAAAGAACTTTTACTTTTGTCCCTTTGTAATGTTTATAGATTGCACCAATTTCTAAGTTTTTCATAAAATTAAACTACTCTTGTAACTTGCCAAGCTTCTTTCGTAATTTTTTGAAAATTTTCATACGTCAGATCTGGATTTTTAAGCTGATTAACTAAGTCATTATATTTTTCACATACACCGGGTTTTATTTTTTCAAGTTCTATTTTTTTCTTATTGGTATATTCCTCTAGCGTTTTTAATTTTGCTTCTGCAATATATTTTCTTATTTCTGTAATATCATCAAAAAATTTAAAAGCCATCAATTGATTTGCTGAATCATTAATTACGCTCCTAATTGACATAAATCCTTCTATTTTTTCTTTTGGCATATATATTATATGTTTAAAATTTTTTGCCTAAAATATTCGTCTATCTTAGTTGATTAGTGATTTACGATGTTGTGGCGCATTGACCATCCCACACTTTTTCCATTTATATACTTCACCAGTTGTTGGATTTATAGCTCCACATGGACACGGGTCATTTCGCCCGATATTTAATTCATGTTTTGGAGAATTACTTATTTTTTTGGTATCAGAAAATTCAGAAGGCTCATCGTGGCTCGTCAATAAAATCTCTTTTGGCTCATTTGTTTCAGCCTTAATATTTTGTTTAACTTCAACATTGATTGTTTGAATAAGTGATAAAACTTGTTCTTTAAAAACTTGCTCCATCTCTTTAAACATCATCAACCCTTCTTTCTTATATTCGACAATAGGCTCACGTTGACCATATGCTCGTAAATTCACTGAACTACGTAAATAATCCATCGCTTCTAAGTGTTCCATCCAAAGAGTATCAGTCGTATAAAGGGCAATTCTACGAACAGTTTCAAAAAACGCTTCTTCTCCAATTTTCTCTCTCTTTTCTTGAATTATTTTTTCTAATTTTTCTTTTTCTTCTCTATTCTCCAATACTTGCTCAAGTAATTTTTCAATCTCCTCTTTTTCCGCTCGCATCATCTTCTGACGCCTCTCGTATATTGCTTGTCTCTGGTGATTCATAACATCATCATATTCAAGAGTATTTTTTCGAGCATCAAAATGGAAACCCTCTATTTTTGCTTGTGCGCTTTCTAATTGTCTGCCAATAAATTTATTCTCTATAGGAACATCTTCCGGTATACCAAAACGCCCCATCATAGTTTTTATTCTTTCCGATCCAAACACTCGCATTAAATCATCTTCAAGAGAAACATAAAATTGCGTCTCGCCCGGATCTCCTTGACGACCTGCGCGTCCTCGAAGCTGGTTATCTATTCTACGTGCTTCGTGTCTCTCAGTACCAAGAACAAAAAGCCCACCAGAATTTTTCACAGTTTCATATTCTTCTTTGACTATTGGGTTTCCTCCAAGTTTAATATCTATTCCTCGCCCTGCCATGTTGGTAGCAATCGTAACTGCACCTCTACGGCCTGCCTGGGCGATAATCTCACCCTCTTTTTCGTGGTTTTTTGCATTTAAAATTGTATGTGGCACTCCTTCTTGTCTTAAATACACAGAAAGAAGTTCGTTTTTTTCAATTGAAATCGTTCCAATCAAAACTGGTTGACCTTTTTTATTTAATTCTTTTACTTGTTTTGCGATAGCTTGGAATTTACCCTTTTCAGTTTGGAAAATTGAATCAGGGTGATCAATACGAACAACAGGACGATTGGTAGGAATCACTATTACATCTAATCCGTAAACCTTTAAAAATTCTTCTGCCGAAGTCTCGGCTGTACCTGTCATACCAGAAAGCTTTTTATAAAATCTGAAATAATTTTGGAAAGTAATTGATCCTGAAGAACGAGTCTCTTTTTCAATTTTTACGCCTTCCTTCGCTTCAATTGCTTGGTGAATCCCTTCGCTCCATCGTCTACCTGGCTGAAGGCGTCCGGTAAATGGATCTACAATTATTACCTCTCCTTCTTTTACTACATAATCCTTATCACGTTCAAAAATTGCCTGCGCTTTCACTGCAGTCTCTAGGTGATGCACATATTTTATTCCTTTTTCAGTATAAATATTTTCTACTCCGAGTAAATTTTCAGCTTTTGTGATACCTTCATCTGTCAAAGAAATAGCTTTTAACTTTTCATCTACAGTATAATCAGTGTCTTTTTTAAGCTGTTTTGCAATTTGATAAAATTTAACATAAAAATCTTCAGAATCAGAAGACGCGGATGAAATAATAAGCGGCGTACGTGCTTCGTCTATTAAAATAGAGTCTACTTCGTCGACAATCGCAAAGTAATGTCCTCTTTGAACTAAGTCTTCAATCCTTGTTGCTAAATTATCTCGTAAATAATCGAAACCATATTCATGATTCGTTCCGTAAGTAATATCAGCAGCGTATGCTTCACGACGAGTGCATTGTTTCAAAAAATCATAAATTATTTTAAATTCTCCGACAGTATCACGCTCCTTGTCCTCTTCAACATGTTTAGGATCATAAAGATAAGAAACATTTTGAGAATTTATCACACCAACAGAAAGTCCTAAAAAATCATAAACTTGTCCCATGAGTACCGCATCTCGACGAGCAAGATAATCATTCACGGTAATAAGGTGCACCCCATTCCCAGTCAATGCATTTAAATAAAGTGGTAAAGTTGCAACGTTTGTTTTTCCTTCACCAGTTTTCATTTCAGCTATTTTCCCTTTATGAAGGGTCATTCCTCCAATAAGTTGAACATCGTAAAGTCTTATCCCCAGGGTCCTCCTTTGAGCCTCCCTAACTAAAGCAAAAGCCTCAGGCAGTATATCATCCAGGCTTTCTCCACCCTTTAATCTATCCTTTAATTCTTGTGTTTTTTGGGGAAAATCGACATCTTTCAACTTAGAAATATCCACCTCCAGGGCGTTGATTTTAGCAACAGTTTGGTCTGTATTTTTAATAAAACTTGAACTTGCATCCCCAAATATTTTCTTTAATAAACTCATAAATATATATTAGCACAAAAAATAAAAAAACTTCCGATTTTATCGGAAGTTTTTTAGAAAAGACTAAGCTCGTTTCTTGGTTGTCTTTTTTGCTGCCTTCTTTACTACTTTCTTTGCTTTCTTTTTTGCTGCCATAGAATTTGTCGCTTGCGCGAAATTATTTTTTTAATTTAGCTTACAACAGTCGCGACCTCAAAATATTTTTATAAAAAATATTTTTAAATTAACTGTTGCAAAGAACTAAGTTAATTATCTCGCAAAACAAAATAAAGCACAATGATTTTACATAAAAAACTGTGGATAACTTTTTATTTTTTAATTTCAAAAAATTTTCTAATAAAAAGTAAAAAGCAATTTTTATTTTTTATAAAAACAAAACAGCACTAAAATAAATTTTAGTGCTGGATAAAATTATTTCCATTTGAAGCGGGTAGTGGCTAACCTCCAACATATGTGCCTATGTGAGTGCGACTACCCGCTACAGATAAAAACAATTTAACTTTTAAATTATATCATAAAAAAATCAAAAGTCGGGCCGCTGGGAATCGAACCCAGTCTATACCCTCCCGAAGGGTATGTACTACCGGTATACTACGGCCCGTTTTATTCCTTTATTCTAAAGCTTTTTCTAAGATATGTTCTATCACAGAGTGTGCTTTTGCACCAACAAGTTCACAAGATTGATGAAAATTAGAACCATCTTTTATGTCTGGAGAAAATTCGATTTGTTTTAGAAACACACCCTTTCTTGGATGTAAGACAAAAAAAGAATTTAGATAATTTGAAATATTTAAATGTCTGTGTATATCTTTTGAAATTTCATTTAGTCTTTCTTTTTCAGAAGAAGAAAAATTCCCAATGGCCGGCAAGCTGTAAATTTCTTCTCCCCTAAATCCTCTAATGCTATGTACTGAAGCAGTCGTACCATCAATTAATTCTTCCACCAAAATACTTTTGTCATGATTTGAAATATCTTCTATAGCATCAACTAGTTCGGGATAAGTATTTGCAACATGAGTTCCAATATTTAAATCATTAGTCAAAGACTTTACTATCCAAGGTGGAGAAAATTTCTCATGTACTTTTTTTGCTGTTCTTAAAATATATCTATCGTACTTGCCATCGAAATCTTTTTGGTATAGAGGAAACACAATATGCCTTGGCATTTTTACTCCAATACCTTTCATGTGATCCTCCAACCTCTTCGGGTTTTCTGTCAAAAAGACTGGAAAAGAATCTGTCCCGACTGTTGGTACTAACAAGTTTTTTAGAATTAAAGAAAAATTTGGATGTGAAGTATTCCAAACTACATCAACCTTGTTTATCAACTCTGCAGGCTTTGTAGGTATTCCGCCAATATGCCACATTCCATCCCTATCAATTAAAATATCAATCGGTTTCCACTTGTCTGCTAAATTTTCATGAATATATAAAATAAGTTCTCCTCCTTTTTGTAAAGAATTTTCGTAATTATCAATATCGCCTCCTCTTAATATGCCAACTCGTTTTACACTCATGCTTTTATTATACCAAAAAACACCCCGCTTACGCGAGGTGTTTTTAGTTTATGCTGTTCTATGTTTTGTTTCGTTCTTTGTTTTACTCGCGTAAAACTTAACTTTTTTAATGAATGTCTTTCCATTCTTGCCAGAAAGTTTTGGGTTCTTACAAACCATTGTGTCGTCAATTGAGCGACACAATACCGACTCAATAAGTTAAACCTCTCCGAGGTCAAACTTTCATTTGAGATGAAAGTTTCAATCTTAATAAATTAAAATTGTAACGATTTTCAAATTGAATTAATCCACGAGCAGCTTCCGCTACCCGTGCCTTGTTACGACTTAGTCCCTGTCA
>CAIVNB010000065.1 GCA_903907175.1 uncultured bacterium | reverse complement strand
TCTTTTTGACAATGAAGACAATATTTTATGTGTCTTCCCCCAGGGAAAATATCAATATCAGTTTTTTAATGATGCCTTCCGTAGTGTTTCCTGCTTCATTGACAGTACAATTTTATTAAAATGTACTATGGAAAAAGGTGAATTTTATAAGCAGTATCGCCGTTATTTCATGCGTAGTTTTGACAATTTAAGGGATAAAGCATATGATTTTAAAATCTAGTTCTCTCGGGAAACCTCATTCAAAAGATTGTTTAATCACAATTGAGAATGAAAAATATTTCAGTGATTCCCCGGAAGTAATAGCCGTTTGAGGGAATGCCATGGATCCCCTCCGGACCTGTCCGCGGGATCCTTGGCATCCCTCATCGGCTTGTTTTGGGGTAACCTGTAATATTTACAAGTCAAGGATGATTAAACATGACTTCAAAAGAGTTTCAATCCTATCGTGAAAAGCTTGGTCTTACTCAAACCGATCTTGCAAAACAATTGCACGTGAAATATTGGACGTTGGTAAAATGGGAGTCCGGCGGAACTATTCCAGATTGTGTTCAATACCTTTTTTCCATCCTTCATAAAGTGCCATATGTCGAACGTTTAGACACTCAAGAAGATGATTCGACTTTAGACTTGCCGTTTTAATGGGATTGGCTAGGTTTTCTTTTAAACCTAGAAGAAACTAGTTGTTGAGATACCTTCGCTATTTTTTGTTTGTGCTGCAGGAGATCTCCTCCATCGTCTAAATTCACATCTTCAAAAACAATGCCTTGAAAACCTTTAAGGACTTTCGCATTTGACTAGAAAAAGGTTACCCCTCTCTAATAGCGGGTAACTTCAGTTCAGGTCTCAATCATTTGAGGCTAAACAGGATTTTTGTAAAAAATTCAATTTTTTATTTATTTTTGCTTGTTTTATATTTAAACTTATATAACTTTAACTTTAAGAACAAAATAAAGGATAAATAAAATGGCAGTAAAAACCAAACAACTAAATTTAGTGGTTTCGCCTGATGAAATGGATGACATTGTTCGACTTGCTGATGCGGCTGGTGTGAGTAGATCGGAAATAATAAGAAAATCTTTAAAAATTGTTTTTAATTTTATTGCTCGTGAAAAGCCGTTGATTGAAAAAGAAATACGTGAAGGACTTTTAAAAGGTCGTAAACTCTCTGTTGAAGAGTTGACTAAACAACGTGAAATTATGTTGGAGAGGGAATTAAATCGCATGGCGTATGGTGAAATTTTAAAGGCTACTAAAAATGAAAAAAAATAGCTATAAAATGAAAAAACCACCAAGATTTAGCCGTCCGGTGGTTTCTTCTCTTTCTGTTTCAAAAACCCTAAACAAAAGGATTTTTCTATGTCTAATGTAATATCTTCGTCCGGTTTGTCAAGTCAGAATGGAATAATGAGCATTGACAAGCTTTCTTTTATTGCCGATGTTCCTGATAGTTATCAGAAGCATATCGATCAATTTACTAAAATTATGGCTAATAAGGGGATTCACCCCACATATCCATCAAGCGAACATTTCCAGCATTCTTGCAATTTTAATTCTGGTGAATTCGTCTTGCAATATGGGCGGTCTGTCTCCAGCAGCCGGGGTCGGCGCGTGCGCTTCGAGTTTAACCCTAATAAATTCGATTTTAATAATATTTGGTATCGTACATTATTCAATCATATTCCACATTTTGAAGGTTCGGACATAACAAGAATTGATTTTGCAGTTGATTATTTTTTCCCCTTGGATGCTTCTTTGTGTACAGATAAATTTAAAATGAAAAATTTTATTTGTAATGGTCGGGGCGGTGTTGAATCTTGGTATCTTGGTTCTCCTTCATCTGATTGTCAGATTAAAATCTACAATAAAAAGCTTGAGCAAAAAGAAAAGTTTAAGATTATTGTACCTCATGATCATTGGTGGCGTGTTGAGGCTCTTTGTCGTAATACTAAACAATTTCTTGGAGCACATTCTGAAAAGTTTAAGAATCCTTTTAAAAATTTTTCCTATGTTGCAAAATATGATATTGACTTAGTTGAGAATGATTTTATTTATTTATTTCTTTATTATGCCAATCGTGCTGGTTATCAAGCTGCAATGCGTAGAATTTCCATGAATAATCATAAGGTTTTGAAACCATTTCTTCAACCTGCACCTTATGTGAATCCAGCTGCTATTTTTGAGAAACAAATATTTTCCGTCTGGACCTCCTTGCAGGAAAAACTTATTGTTAGAAAATATTTCAATGGTGAATCAATTCCATTTGAAAAACTCTCTCTTTCAGAGCGTAAAGAGATTAAAGAACTAGCCGAAAAACATTTATATTCTTATCGTGAAAAACCTACTCCTGAGCAATGGCGAGATTTTGAGGCTTATTTAAATTCACAAAAACAGAAAGGAGCTTAAGAAGTAAGAAGGACAAGAGAAATTGGGTTTCTCCTGTCCTAAGTGCGGATACTCAATAAAGAGTTTCCGTTTTTAGTTTATCACAAGTGCGAATAAAAATAAAGGGTTTAAAAAATGGAAAAGAATTTTACTTGTGTGCGCCACTTTGAAACTTTAGGTCTTGGGAAAAATGAGTTTAAAGACTGTAAACATTTTCTTTTTGACAATGAAGACAATATTTTATGTGTCTTCCCCCAGGGAAAATATCAATATCAGTTTTTTAATGATGCCTTCCGTAGTGTTTCCTGCTTCATTGACAGTACAATTTTATTAAAATGTACTATGGAAAAAGGTGA
>CAIVNB010000064.1 GCA_903907175.1 uncultured bacterium | reverse complement strand
TCAAAAGAGATATCTTCGAAGTAAAGACGATCAGACATATCATAATCTGTAGAAACTGTTTCTGGATTGCAATTTATAATAATTGATTCTTTTTTGTATTTCCGTAATGCCATAGCAGTGTGAACACAAGACCAATCAAATTCTACACTTGAACCAATATGGTATGGTCCACTACCTAATACTATAATTGCATATTTACCAAGTGGTGATACGTCGTTGTGACTTCCATGATAAGTAAGATAAAGATAATTCGTTTTGGCAGGAATCTCTCCAGCCAGTGTATCAATCTGAAATATTGATGGTAAAATTTTCTTCTGTTTTCTAATTTTTCTAATTTGAAATTCAGTTTTACCGCACAGTCTACCAATTTTTTTATCAGAAAAACCTAATTGTTTCAAATCTAATAGTACATCATAGGTAAGTTTTTTATGAGTCTCAAAACTTTTTTCTGCATCTACAATGGCTTTAATCCTATACAAAAACCATAAATCAATGCCAGTTTTTTTATGAATATGTTCTAAAGATATACCCTTTTTAATTAAAAAAACTACCGCGAAAATTCTTTTTGAAGTTGGTTTTGATAATAATTCCCTTAATTCTTTATTATCTACAAAATTATTATCTGTAATACTATCTATTTGGCCTGATTGCATGCGTATAGCTTTTTGCAATGCTTCTTCGAAACTTCTTCCTATGGCCATAACTTCTCCAACTGATTTCATGGCAGAACCTATTTCAAGTTCTACTCCTTTAAATTTATCTAAATCCCAACGAGGAATTTTAACTACAATATAATCAAGAGCTGGCTCAAAAAAACTTTGGGTAACTTCTGTAATTTTATTTTGTATTTCAAGTAGGCTTTTGCCAAGTGCAAGTTTTGCTGCAACATAAGCAAGCGGGTAACCCGTAGCTTTTGAAGCAAGTGCACTAGAACGAGAAAGTCTAGCATTCACTTCAATAACATAATAATCCAGTTTGCCATTTTGTGGATTAGGATTCAGTGCATATTGAACATTGCACTCGCCAACAATATTTAAACTCTGAACAATTTTAATACTTGATTCTCGCAGTTTATGATACTCGAGATTTGAAAGTGTCTGACTTGGAGCAACAACTATTGAATCTCCAGTATGAATACCAAGTGGATCAAGATTTTCCATATTACATACGGTAACAGTATTATTATATTTATCACGCACAACCTCATACTCTATTTCTTTAAAATGATATAAATATTTCTCAATTAAAACTTGCGGAGAAATGGCAAGCGCTCCTTCTACAATAGTTTTTAGCTGTGCATGATTTGTAGCAACTCCCGATTTTTGTCCTCCCAGCGCATAAGCAGCACGCACCATTAGAGGAAAACCAATTCTATCTGCAATGATTTTTGCCTCTACAAACGTTGTGGCAGAACCACTTGGTGGGACTGGTATATCGATACTTCGTAAATGTTCTGCAAAAAATTGTCTGTCTTCTGTTAAGGTAATAGATTTTACTGGAGTACCGAGTACTGCTATATTATATTTTTTAAAAACTCCCTTCTTATATAATTCTAATCCACAATTTAGTGCAGTTTGTCCTCCAAATGACAACATGATTCCATCTGGTCTTTCTTTTTTTATAACACGCTCTACGAAATATTCATTCACTGGCAAAAAATATACTTCATCAGCAAGATCTTTTGATGTTTGAAATGTTGCAATGTTGGGATTTACCAAAATAACTTTTATTTTTTCTTCTTTTAAAGCTTTGATCGCTTGACTTCCGCTGTAATCAAACTCCCCTGCTTCTCCAATTTTCAGCGCACCAGAACCAAGGACTAATATTTTTTTATATTTTTTAATATTTTTCATATTTTACTTTTTGGTATTAATCTTAGCTTTTTTCAAAAAACAATCGAACACCCAATCCGTATCAAGTGGCCCTGGAGAACTTTCTGGGTGAAATTGAACTGACATAAATGGCAAACTTTTATGAATAATTCCTTCATTAGTTAAGTCATTTGCATTATAAAACCACTCTCGAAAATCTTTTGGAACTTTTTTGATTGCAAAACCATGATTTTGAGTTGTAAGATAACATTTATTTGTACTTGTTAATACGCATGGCTGATTTTGGCTTCTGTGGCCAAACTTGAGTTTGTAAGTAGTTCCACCAGAAGCAAGCGCAATAATTTGATTGCCAAGACATATTCCAAATATTGGAATCTTTTTAGTTAGAATTTTTTTAACATTTAAAATAGTGGTATGTACTTTTGTTGGATCTCCGGGTCCATTTGAAATCACCACTGCCGAAAAAGGGAAAGGGAGTTTCATAACATCAGTATCCCAAGGAACAACTACGACTTTTAATCCTCTTTTTGCTAATTGTCGTACTATATTTAATTTCACACCACAATCTATGACAACTATACTTTTTTTGCCTTCTCCTTCTGTCCAAATTTCTTTTGTTGAAACTTCGGCAACTAAGTTTCGGGTATTTGGATCTTCAAAATTTATATTATTTTTCCCACAAATTATTTTTCCTAAAATTACTCCATGAGTTCTTAATTTTTGAGCTAGATCTCTAGTCCCTTTTATTTCAAGTGCAGGGATATTAAATCTCTTTAACCATTTTCCTAAAGTTTCCTTCGATGCATGGTGTGATGGTGTATCTATGTAATTACATACAACAAGCCCTGCTATTTGTATTTTATCTGATTCCCAATGTTCTTTGCTTGGTATTCCGTAATTCCCTATCATTGGAGACGTTAAAACTAAAATCTGACCACGGAATGATGGATCAGTTAAGGCTTCGGGGTAGCCTACCATACCTGTTGCAAAAACAACTTCACCCGATGAAGATATTGGTGCTCCAAAAGAACGACCTTGTATAATTTCACCACTTTTTAAAATTAATTTATTTTGCATATACTTTTCCTTTTACGATGGTAATCGTAGGGCTTCCTGGAAATGTAAATCCTTCAAATGGAGACCATCCACACTTTGTTTTTAAATTTGATTCAATAATTTTATTAGGTTTTTTCATGTCAATAACAGTAAGTGACCCTATGAATCCTTCTTTTATTTCTCCATATTTTTCTCTAGAAAAATTATTTATAAAATTAGCTGAGTTTGAAGAGCAAATACGTAAAATATCTTCTGGTGTAAAACTATGTTCTCTCATAAGCCAAGTAGTAAATGATCCATAAGTATCTAAATGGGGCATGCCAGAAATTCCTCTTTTTTTTTCTTCTTTTGTATGAGGGGCATGATCAGTCGCAAAATAATCAATGGCACCATCTTTCAAAGCTTTTATTAAAGCGAGTCTGTTTTCTTTTGTTTGTCTAATTGGTGGATTTACTCGAAGTTTTTTTCTTAAATCGTCAGTAAACATTGTTTCATCAAAATATAAATGATGCGGAGTGATTTCAACTGTCACGGGAATTCCACGGCTTTTTACTCTCATAATCTTTTCTATTCCTTCAATTGTTGAAACATGACAAATTTTCCCCTGAAGATTGTATTTTTCTATCATCTTTAATGCAATATCTATAGCTCTCAATTCTGCCTCGACTGGTCGACGATCTTCGTGGGTTTTTTCTTTTTTGTGTTCTTCCATTATTTTTGGATCTTCACAGTGAAAACTCACAAAACATCCTCCGTAATTTTTTAACGCAATATCAAGTTCTTCTTCTATTTTAAAATACATATCACCAATAGACTTACCCATAAAGACTTTATAAGGAACTTTTTTTGAAAGTATTTTTGTATTTTCTCCGATGCCAGCGTATAGAACTACAGGTACAAGAGATTTTTCTGTAAGCAAATATTTTTTATCATATGAATTGTCATCTACTGGTGGTACTGGATTATTGGGCATTTCAGCAAATGCGACAACTCCACCATTTGTAGCAGCATCACCTGCAGTTTTAAAATCTTCTTTGTAGTCTTGTGTATGACTTTCATCTTCACGGGCATGCACATGTAAATCTATAAACCCTGGAAAAATATATTCATCAGAAAGCACAATATCAGCTTTTCCAGTAGGTTCACCTACTTTTGTAATTAGTCCAGTCGTTTGATCAATCTCAATACGGCCACGAAATTGTTTTTTTATTGATATAATTGTTCCTTCTATCGATAACATATATGTTTAATTAAATTAATTATCAAAATAAAAACCCCAATTGTGGGGTTTTTATTGGAAACAATAAATAAGACTGTTTTTCCCTTCTGCCTTTCTTCTCATTTCCCTTTGTTGATACATTGGGAAAGATTATATCATATTTTTTTAGATTTCAAAAAGTTATCCACAATCTGCTTTACCTCTTTAGTATTTTTTGTTTCCATAAGTTTTACGCGTAATTCTTTTGCTCCATCGAAACCATTTACATAAGCTTTAAAATGCTTCTTCATAACATCGAAATGCTTATGTTTAGGCTGTAAAAGTTCTTTGTCAAAGATTTGAGTATGTTCCATCAATACTTCTAATTTTTCTTCAAGTGTAATACTCAAATTATTTTGAGATGAAAAAAACCAAGGGTTACCGAAAACTCCCCTGCCAATCATTATTCCTTCACAACCATATTTAAGAGCTTTTTCTTTGGCATCTTCTAAATCTTTAACGTCACCATTTCCTATGAGCAATATTTCTTTACCACTTTTTTCTATAAGTTTTTTTACTTTTACAATATAATCCCAATTTGCTGGAACAGCGGACATTTCTTTTTTGGTACGTAGATGAATAGTAAGAGCTTTAATATCTTCTTTTAAAATTTCAGGGATCCAAGTATCAATTTCTTCTTTATTGAAACCAACTCTTGTTTTAACTGACAGAGGGATATCTTTTCCAGCTGATTTTATTCCCTCAAAGGCTGCTTGTATAATCCTTCGGGCAAGTTCTGGTGTCTTTATTAATGCTGACCCTGCACCTTGGGCAATTACTGATTTATCTGGGCAACCCATATTGATATCAATTCCATCAAAATCAAGACTTGCGATATATTGGCAAGCCTTTTTCATGTTTTCTGGATTAGCCCCAAAAACCTGAGCCATGATTGGCCTTTCCTGTTCTTTAAATTTTAATATATGAGATAACTTTTTCTTTGCGAGTTTATTGCATAACCCATCAGCAGCAACAAATTCTGTCCAAAAAACCACTTTGTTTTTATTTTCTCGATCTTTACTGTATTTTGCTAAAATAGTACGAAAAGCAATGTCAGTAACATCTGACATGGGGGCCAAACAAAAAAATGGTTTATCTAATTTTTCCCAAAAATTTTTCATATTATTGAAACTTATAATAAACCTTGTTTCCAAATCGTAAATCAATATAAAGAAGCGATGAAAATTTATTTTTTAAATCAGTACGCAATGGTTCAGTAGAAATAGCAGCTTGTAAATTTTCAGCCAATTTCTGATAATCTCCGTCGATTTTAAAAATTATTTTAGGGCTTATTCCTGGTTCTCCTGAAATAGAAAAATTACCTTCTTCTCTGTTTTCATCTATCCAGAAAGCAGTAGGCTTTAAGTCTAACTTCTCAATTGTATTTTTAAATTCGATTATTTTTGAAAAGTTATTTTTTAAAAAATAACTCCCCGAAGGATTTATCTCATTTAAATTACTATTACCGTATAATTTAAAATAAACACTCCCTGAAAAATATGGCGCCTCATCAAAAATATATCCGTCAGAATCTAAAAAATAACATTTATTATTATCCAAATTACTTCTTAAAACTGGTATTAAAATACCACACCAAAGATATTTTCCTTCATATTCGGATATAGAAACTTTTAAGGTTTTTATATCTTTATTGTCTATAAAAATGTTTTTAATCCTTTTAAATCTATTTTTCAGTTCTGTTTTTATTTTATTTTTTGGGTAAATAATAAAATTAGTTTTTGGGAAAAGCCAAAGATAATGACCTGCAATTTTAGTTTCTACAACATCTTTGATTTCTTTTGTCTCAATAATTTTATTCCCAGATATTATCACATTGTTTATATTAAAAGCAGGAATCCTTGAAGTAAAAGAAATGCCCAATAAAACGAGAAAAAATATTATTAAAATAATAATGATTTTTGTTTTAATTTTCTTTTGTTTCTTCTTCTCTAATTCAACCAGCCTAGGAGAACTTAAAACACTTTGTTTTTTTAACATAATTACTTTATGAATTCTTTCCCTCCCATATATTTTCTCAAAACTTCCGGAATCTTCACACTGCCATTTGGTTGTTGGTAGTTTTCAACCAAGGAAACTAAAATTCTCGGTGTTGGAATAGCAGTAGAATTTAATGAGTGGGCATAATGCATTTTCCCTTCTTCGTCTTTATAACGAATCCCAAATCGTCTACATTGAAAATCATGAAAATAAGAAGCTGACCCTATTTCTCGATATTTGCCTTCTTTGGGAACCCAAAGCTCAATATCATACTTTTTTACTTGGCCAAGCCCTAAATCTCCTCCACAGTTTATAACCGTGTGATATGGAATATCAAGAGATTCAATAAACTCTTCTATATTTCTATTTAATTCTTCATGCAATTTGACAGAAATTTCATGATTTGCCTCACACAATACTACTTGTTCTAGTTTATAAAATTCATGCACCCGAATAAGACCTTTTATGTCTTTACCATGACTTCCTGCCTCACGCCTAAAACATGGAGAAAAACCTAAATATTTAATTGGAAATAATTTTTTATCTAAAATTTCACCTGAATGCATGCCCATAAGTGGTACTTCAGCGGTTCCTGCAAGCACATCTCCATCTTGGGTTACATAAAAATCTTCTACATCACCGGGTAAATGAGCTGTACCATAAAGATTTTGCTTTCGAACAATAACTGGTGGAATGATGGGAGAAAATCCTTTATCTCCAAAAAAATCCATAGCATAATTCCAAATAGCAAAAGAAAGTCGTGCTCCATCATTTATTAAATAATATCCTCTGAAGCCATGGACTTTTGCTCCACGCTCAAAATCAACCATCTTTAGATTCGTCATTATTTCTACGTGATCTTTTGGTTCAAATTTAAATTTTTCTCCCCACGTTTTTATTTCTTGATTTTCTGCATCTGTATTACCATTTGGGACAGAAATGTCTGGTACGTTAGGAACTTCTAACATAATCTTTTGCCATTCTTCTGTGACAGTTTTTAACTTTTCTTCTTTATTTTTTAAATCTTCTTTTACAACCCTCATTTCTTCAATTAGTTGAACCTTGAGAGCTTGGTCTTGATTTCGTCCTATATCATTTGAAACTTTATTAACTTCTCCTCGAATTTCCTCTACTTCTTTGAGAATTTTTAAGCGTTCATCGTCTAATGTTATTAATTTTTCAATATCAACTTCCACGCGTTTTTTCTTTGCGCCTTCTTGCACTATCTCCTTATTTTCGCGAATAAATTTAATATCTAACATACTTTTATTATACACAAGTTTTGTTATAATGAAAAGTGAAGAATAATATTATGGAAATCAAAAGATTACCAAAAAACAAATTCCCTAAAGCACTACTTGAGATCCCGCAACCACCAAAAGAACTTTATGTTATAGGTGAATTTCCACCAGAGAATTTGATTTATTTGTGCGTAGTTGGTTCAAGAAAATATACTTCTTATGGAAAAGAAATTTGCGAGAAAATAATCGCAGGATTGAGAGGTTACCCAATTGTAATTGTTTCCGGCTTAGCTTTGGGCATAGATGCTATTGCTCACAAAAAAGCTTTAATGATAGGTTTAAAAACTTTAGTATTCCCAGGTTCAGGATTATCATACGAAGCAATGCACCCAAAAACAAATATCCTGTTGGCAAAAGAAATAGTTGAAAAGGGTGGATGTTTGATTTCAGAATTTGAACCAAATTTCAGAGCAACTCTTTGGGGTTTTCCTATGCGCAATCGTTTAATGGCTGGAATTTCAAAAGCAGTTTTAATTATAGAAGCTGAAGAAAAATCCGGTACTATGATTACTGCACGTTTAGCAACAGAATACAATAGAGATGTACTTGCAGTTCCTGGATCTGTTTTTTCTCCTAACTCAAAAGGAACAAATAAACTAATCCGCCTTGGAGCAACGCCGATCACTTGCCCAGAAGATGTACTCGAAGCGCTTGGATTCGAAATAGAAAAGGACAAAAATAAACAAGCCTCATTATTTATGGATTTATCAAAAGAAGAGCAAAATGTTATCGCACTACTTCGTGAGCCAATTCCTCGCGATGATTTAATTCGAGCAATGAAAATGCAAATTTCACAAGCAAATTCAATACTGTCAGTTATGGAAATAAAAGGAATAATAAAAGAAGAACTTGGAGAAATACGATTAGTATAATTTGCAAAAAAAATAACTTTCGTGTAATACTAGAGACAATATGAAATTATTAATTGTTGAGTCCCCTTCAAAAGCAAAAACGATTGAAAAATATCTTGATGGAAAATATACTGTTCGTGCTTCTGTTGGACATATTCGTGATTTACCAAAATCAAACAAAGAAGCCATAGATATTCCTGGTGGTTTTATTCCTCATTATGAAATTTCAAAAGGTAAAGAAAAAGTTGTATATGAGTTGCAAAGCTTAGGAAAGAAAGCATCTGAAGTTATTTTAGCAACAGACCCAGATCGTGAAGGAGAAGCTATCTCTTGGCATTTAAAAGAATTACTAAGTGGGATAAAAGCTCCTATAAAAAGAGCTGCCTTTTATGAAATAACCAAAGAAGCAGTCGAAGAAGCATTAAAGAATCCAAGAGATATAGACTTCAAACTAGTAAAGGCACAGGAAGCGCGTCGAGTACTCGACAGACTTGTAGGATATGACCTCTCTGGCCTTATTTGGAAAAAAGTCCGTTATGGATTATCAGCTGGACGAGTTCAATCACCTGCACTTCGCATAATTATGGAACGTGAAAGAGAAATACGTGCATTTATCCCTGAAAAATTTTGGAGAATTTCCGGTCTTTTCGAAACAGAAAAAAAATATAATATAAATTTGGAATGCTCTAAAGAACCTAGAGAAGAAAAAGAAATGCAATTTATAGTAGAAAATGCAGAAGGTGGAAAATGGTTTGTAAAGGATATAAAAGAATCAGAACAAAAACGTTCTCCTCGTGCACCATTTACTACTTCTACATTACAACAAACAGCAAGTTCACGACTTGGCTATTCCCCTTCTCGCACAATGCAAATAGCACAAAAGCTTTACGAAGCTGGGCATATAACATACATGCGAACCGACAGTACTAATTTGTCCGAACAAGCTAGAAATCAAATTCTTGCATTAATAAATAAAGAATATGGTACAAAATACGCAGAAGGAAGAATTTATAAAACAAAAAGTAAAAATGCCCAAGAAGCTCATGAGGCAATTCGTCCGACTCATATCAATGTAAAATTTGCCGGAAACCCTGAACAAGAAAAACTTTATAGTCTTATTTGGGAAAGAACAGTTTCCAGTCAAATGTCTGATGCAAAATTATTAAAGACAAAAATAATTGCAAATATAAAAGATGTTTCAAAATTCCCAGATTTTTCTGCTAATGGTTCTCGGGTAATATTTGACGGATGGTTAAAAGTAGATTCTGACGCACGAGGTGAAGACGTAGAATTACCAAAATTAGAAGCAAATGAAAAATTAAAACTTCTAAAATTAAATAACGAAGAAAGATTTACAGAACCACCTGGAAGATATTCAGAAGCTGGGCTCATCAAAGAACTTGAAGCACGTGGTATTGGAAGGCCTTCCACATACGCATCTATCATGAAAACCCTAGAAGACAGAGAGTATGTGCGTAAAGAAGGAAGAACCTTATTCCCAACTGACGTAGGAGATGTCGTGTCTTCTTTTTTGGAGAATAATTTTGCTAAATATATATCAGATACTTTTACTGCAGAAATGGAAGATGAACTTGATGAAATAGCAAATGGTGACCGTGAATATGTAAAAACCTTGAAAGATTTTTATGGTCCTTTTCTGAAGGATGTAAAAGAAAAAGATAAGCTTGAAAAAGTTACAAATCTTGGAGAAGCACCAGATAATATAAAGTGTCCTAAATGTGGTTCTAAAATGATTATCAAACTCTCTCGAGGGGGAAAATTCTATTCATGTGAAAAATATCCAGAATGTAATGGTGCTTTGATGCTTGATGGTACAGAATTACAAGGACCAAAAGAAACTGGAGAGAAATGTCCGCTTTGTGGAGATAAAAAAATAAAAGGAGGCGGAGGTAAATTAGTGCTTAGAGAAAGACGTGATGGAAATGGTACTTTCATTTCCTGTTCTCGTTATCCAAAATGTAAATTCATAAAAAAAGATGAAGCTGAAGAAGCAAAAAAAAGAACTGGAGTAATGTGTCCTCTCTGTAAAACTGGAGATATCACTGAAAGACGAGGACGTTTTGGAATTTTCTATTCTTGTTCAAATTATCCTGATTGTAAATTTGCAATTAAAGCAAAACCAACCGGAAACATTTGCAAGCTTTGCGGTTCTCTAATGATGGGAGGCACAAAAACGATACCAGAAAGATGCTCTAACAAGAGTTGTGCAAACCACAACCCACACAAAATACCAAGGATAGAATAAAATCTTAGTTTAAAAAACATTCTCTAAGTGCTATAATGACTTTTATGTCAGGTGTAAAAGAAATTTTTGAATTCATGGGTCCTGGAATTACCAAGAAAGATATTACGCTTATTGAAAAAGCGTACAATTTTGCATTACATGCACATGAAGGAGAAAAAAGATTAAATGGTGACCCATATTTTGTTCATGTGTTTGAGACAGCAAAAACTATTGCCAAATTGGGAATGGATGCAGATACCATAGCTGCAGGACTTTTGCATGATGTATTAGAAGACACAAAAATAAAAGAAGACGAACTAGAAAGAGAGTTCGGGAAAAATATTGTTTTTCTAATAAATGGAGTAACTAAATTAGGAACATTAAAATATCATGGGCAAGAAAGACACGTTGAGAGTTTGCGTAAATTTTTTGTTGCAATGGCAAATGATCTACGTGTAGTTATAATAAAATTTGCAGATAGATTACATAATTTAAAAACATTAGAGTATATTCGTGAAGATAAGAGACGTAGAATCGCCTTAGAGTCTATAGAAGTTTATGCACCTCTTGCAAATCGCCTTGGAATGGGTAAATTAAAAGGCGATATTGAAGATGCAGCTTTCCCGTATGCTTATCCTAAGGAATATAAAGAAATAGAAAGGATTTTAGATGAAAAAAAAGACTTATATAAAGAACATCTTAGAGAAATACATGAAAAACTTGAAAAGGAATTAAAAAAGAGCAAGATAAAAAACACTGAAATAGACTATCGCATAAAACATAAATATAGTTTGTATAAAAAATTATTACATTATGGTATGGATTTAGAGAAAATCTACGACATTGTTGCACTTCGTGTTGTTGTCGCTAATATAGAAGAATGCTATAGGGTACTTGGGATTATTCATTCTCTTTGGACCCCTTTACCGAATAGGATAAAAGACTACATAGCATTACCAAAACTTAATGGATATCAATCCATCCATACAACCATTTTTACAGGTTCTGGAGGAATAGCTGAAATACAAATTAGAACAAAAGAGATGCACACAGAAGCTGAGTTTGGTATTGCCGCTCATTTTGCGTACAAAGAAAAAGGATATAAAAAAATCAATGAAAATAAAACAAAGTTTGAATGGATAGAAGAATTAAAAAATCTTAAACACCAAGAAGAAAATCCTGAAAAATATATAAAAGATTTGAAGATGGATTTCTTTAGCGATCGAATATTCGTTTTTACTCCCAAAGGAGATGTTATAGACTTACCTCAAGATTCGAGCCCCGTTGATTTTGCATATTTAATTCACTCAGATATAGGTGATCATATTTCAAGTGTACGAATAAATTTAAAAATAGCACCAATCGGTACAAAACTTAAAAATGGAGACATTGTGGAAATAGTAACCAGAAAAGAATCAAACCCATCAAGTAAATGGCTTGATTATGCAAAAACTACTACCGCAAAAAAACACGTTAAAACTTATTTAGAAAAACACAGTTTACTATCAAGATTAAAATCCTTCGGACAATCTTAAATTAAACACTAAATTTTGAGATATCGTATAGATTTGTATCATCTTCTTTTATTTCGTCTCCAGTTCTATCATCTACTGGTACTTCATTATTAGCTTCTTTGATGTTTTCAATCCCTCCTGGGGATAAAATCTCTTCTTTGTTTTCATTTGCAATACTATTTTTCGCAATATGGTGTTCAAGCATATCGGTCGGGTCTTTTGCCACATCTGTCTGACTTATCATTTCCAAAATAGTACGTAAGTCTTCATTTGAAAAGAAATCAATTTTAATTTGCCCACCAGTTTCTTTACGATCAATATGAACTCTAGTCCCAAGTTTATCTTGAAATTCTTCTTCGAGTTCTACAAGTTCTGGATCAGGCATAAATTCTTTCTTACGGACACGATCATATGCGATTTTCCTTGCTAGCCTTTCTGCTTCCCGAACTGTTATTTTTTTATACAAAATTTCTTTAAACAATACGAGCTGTTCTTCGGGGTGGTCTGCAAGCATAAGAATCGGACGAGTATGCCCTTCAGTTATTTTACCTTCAGATAATCCATTTAGAATTTCTTCTGGAAGAGATAAAATACGTAGAGAATTTGAAACATATTCTCTACTTCTACCCATTTTTTTTGCAACTTCATTGTGAGTGAATTTAAACTCATTTACTAATTGGAAAAAGGCTCGAGCTCGATCTACCGCATTCAAATCTTCACGTTGTAAATTCTCAATAATGGCGAGCTCTAATTTCATCATAGAAGTATCTCCTTCTCGAATTATTGCTGGAACTTGAGCAACACGCGCCAATATTGCTGCTCTCAATCTTCGTTCTCCTGCAATAAGCTCATATTCTGTCACAAGTCCCCCATCTTCTTTTACAATTTCTATACGAGAAACAGTTAGAGGCTGTAATACGCCATATTGTTTTATTGATTCAGCTAAATCAGCGAGTCGAGCAGCGTCAAACTCTCGTCTTGGTTGATAAGGGTTTGGTTTGATTTTATCAGTATCAATCCAGAAAATTGAATTGGAATATAAATTAGACATAAAACTATTCTAACATATTAGAAATATTTTATTAAATTGATTTTTATGTACATTTTGTGTAAAATGTGTGAATTGCCCATAAAAGCCCGGGTGGCGGAATTGGTAGACGCGATAGACTCAAAATCTATTGATGGCAACATCATGAGAGTTCGATTCTCTCCCCGGGCACAGTCAACAAAAACCTGTGTAAATATGGGTTTTTAGTTTTCCACAGATAGACTTGCAATATATCATATGTGATATATTATATATAAATGAAAACACAACAAAAACAAATTGGAGAATTTATTAAAAATTTAAGAGAACAACGTGGTATGACACAAGATGATTTTGCAAAAGCATTATCTACTTCACAATCCGCCGTTGCTCGAATGGAAAAAGGCGAACAGAATTTTTCGACTGAAATTTTATCAAAAATAAGTACTGTATTAAACCACAAGCTTGTCTGCATAAATGACTCAATAGATTTTGAAGTAAAAGGTGGTAAAAAATTAAGTGGCACAATAAAAACAAACTTTTCAAAAAATGGATCTGTGGGGCTTTTGTGTGCTTCCCTATTAAATAGAGGTACAACGACACTACACGGTATTGCTCGTATTGAAGAAGTTTATCGGGTTATAGAAATCATTGAAAGCATTGGGGTTTCAATCAAATGGATTAGCCAAAACAGTGTAGTGATTATTCCACCTAAAAAATTTAGCCTAGAAAATATAAATGTTCCGTCTGCGATTAAAACTCGTTCTATTGTAATGTTGATGGGTCCTTTGATTCATGTATTAAAATCTTTTTCCCTGCCACATGCGCAAGGATGTAATCTCGGAAAACGAACCATTGCTGCTCACACTTATGCACTAGAAGAATTAGGAATAAAAGTAAAGACAACAAACACAAGCTATGATGTAAGTTTCAAAAAATTAAAACCAGCAAAAAATATCGTAATGTATGAAACAGGCGAAACCGCTTGTGAAAATGTTCTATTCGCCGCCGCTTTAATTCCAGGCAAAACTACCATTAGTTTTATGAGTAATAATTATATGGTTCAAGAAATATGTTTCTTTTTAGAAACTCTTGGTATTAAAATAGAAGGAATTGGTACTTCCACTTTAACCATTCACGGAGTGAAAGAAATAAATACTAATATTGAATATTCGAATAGTGAAGATCCAATAGAATCAATGATGTTTATTTCCGCCGGAGTTATCACTGATTCAAGACTTACTATCACCCGATCACCAATAGATTTCCTTTCTCTCGAACTTGAAAAATTAAGAAGAATGGGCTTAAAATATAAAATCTTAAAAAGATATTTTTCATACAATGGCCGAACAAAACTTGCTGACATAGAAATCTTCCCTAGTAAACTAAAAGCTTTACATGACAAAATCCACGCAAATATTTATCCAGGGATAAACATAGATAATCTTCCCTTTTTTGTTCCAATCGCAATAAAAGCTAAGGGCCAAACAATGATTCATGATTGGTATTATGAAAATCGCGCAATATATTTTACAGAATTAAACCGCTTAGGTGCAGATATAACTCTAGCAGACCCACATCGTGTCTATATTCAAGGTGGTACACCTTTAAAACCTGCTCAAGTTGTTTGCCCACCAGCTCTTCGTCCATCTATGGTAATCCTAATTTCCATGCTTGCCGCATCAGGAACCTCAATTTTACGCAATGTATACATGATTAATCGAGGATATGAAGAAATTGCTGAACGATTAAACTCAATTGGTGCAGATATAAAAATTTTGAAATAATGAAAAAAGATAAAGTTATCGTAATACTTGGTCAAACTGCAACTGGGAAAAGCAACTTAGCTATTAGAATTGCCAAAAAATTTAACGGAGAAATTATCTCAGCTGATTCTAGACAAGTTTATACTGGACTTGATATTGGTTCTGGAAAAATAACTAAAAAAGAAATGCGTGGCATTCCTCACTATTTACTTAATGTTGCAAGTCCAAAGAAAAAATTTACCGTAGCTTTATATAAAAAACTAGCCGAAGAAAAAATACAAGAAATAATAACTAGGGGTAAAATCCCAATAATTTGTGGAGGTACTGGTTTTTATATTGATGCAATAACAAAAGGTATTATTTTCCCTGAAGTGCCACCAAATAAAAAACTTAGAAAAATATTAGAAGAAAAATCCGAAGAGGAACTTTTTAAAATACTCACAAAAATAGACAGGAATCGTGCAAACAATATTAAAGAAAAAAATGAGCAGAAAAATAAAGTAAGATTAATTAGAGCAATTGAAATCGTAAAAGCTATTGGTAAAGTTCCTAAAATAAAAAAAAGGCCACTTCCCTACCAATTTATAAAAATTGGACTCTTTACACAAGATATTTTCTTAAAAGAAAAAATAGAGAAAAGAGTTAAAAAAATGTTTAAGGCTGGTTTATTAAAAGAGATAAAAACCTTGAAAAATAAGGGTATTTCTGGCAAAAGACTCAGGGAATTTGGCTTTGAATATGACAACCCTACGGAAGAAAAAGTTATCTTTGAAACTTTTAAATATGCAAAACGTCAAATGACTTGGTTCAAACGAGACAAAGATATTGTTTGGTTTGATATTTCAAGAAAAAATTTAGAAAAAGAAGTTTTATCTAAATTGCAGAAAGATTTTTAGTTATTCTTTCTTTGATTGGTACACTGAAATCGTGATCAAAATCTTTTCCCGTAATCATTTCATATATTTCGATATATTTACGAGATAGCTCCGCGACAAGTTCAACTGGTGCTTCTGGTAGCATTAAGTCATTGTATGGATCACAATTATCTTTAAACCATAATCGCAAAAATTCTTTGTCAAAATACTCTGGCTCTTCCCCTTTGTTGAAACGCTCTTCATAGCTCCCAGCTTTCCAGTATCTTGATGAGTCTGGCGTATGTATTTCATCTATCAAAACTAACTTCCCTTCTTTACTTAATCCAAATTCATATTTTGTATCAACTAATATTAATCCTTGTGCAAGAGCTATTTCTTGTCCTCTTTTAAACAATGCTTTTGCAATTTGTTCCACCTCTTTTATCATTTCTTTCGACATTAACCCCTCATTAACTATATCATCTGGAGAAAGAGTTCTATCGTGTTTTTCAAATTTTGTAGAAGGAGTAAAAACTGGTTCATTTAACTTTTGATTTTTTTTCAAACCTTCAGGTAATTTAAAATTTCCAAAATCACGCATACCACTATTGTAGTGGGTCCAAAGTGATGTAGAAGTAACTCCTGTGATATAACCTCGTATAACTGCCTCTATGGGAAGTGGCTTCAAATTTCTCGCCACTAAGACATTTGGATCAGGCGCAGATATAACGTGATTTTCTATAATGTCTTTCGTTTTATCAAACCAAAATAAACTAATTTTATTTAAAACCTCACCTTTAAAAGGAACACTTGCAATAATACGATCAAAAGACGAATGACGATCGGTGGAAACAAGGATTATTCTTTCATTTCCAACATAAACATCTCTAACCTTACCTACTTTTCTTTCTCCTAGATTTGTAAAATTTGTTTCTATCAAAACATCTCCAATGTGCTCTTTTATTTTTGCTATATCC
>CAIVNB010000063.1 GCA_903907175.1 uncultured bacterium | reverse complement strand
GGAGTAATCGACGGCATTGATGGCCTATCTGGGGGAGTACTCGCATCTATTTTTACCGCTTATTCTGTTATTGCGTATGCAGATAATCAAATAAATTTAGCTGCTTTTTGTGGGATACTTGTTGGAGCAATTTTAGCTTTTCTCTGGTTTAACATTCCACCGGCTAGATTTTACATGGGTGAGACAGGAATAATGGGTCTTACAATTACACTTGCTGTTATTGCATTTCTTACCGATTCAGTATTAATCTTACCAATTGTTGCAATGCCACTTGTTGTTTCATCACTTTCGGTAATTTTACAAATTCTTTCAAAAAAATTTAGAGGCGGAAAAAGAATATTTCGACTTGCGCCACTTCATCATCATTTTGAAGCCATGGGGTGGCCTTCATATAAAGTGACTATGCGATTTTGGATTCTTTCTATCATGTTTGCAATTATAGGAATAATTTTTGCAGTTATTAGTTAATTTTTTTTAATGAAGGAAAAAAAAGTAGATAAATTTTTTTTAACGATTGTAATTCTTTTAATTTCTTTAGGGATAGCGATGTTTGTTTCCGCTTCTCTTGGTTTTTTAACTAGAAATGAAAGTATTTTTTATAATGTTCTTTTCACTCAACTTGTCTTGGGTTTTGGTATTGGCATTGTTGGTATGTATTTTTCTTTTAAGATTGATTATAAATTTTGGCGAAAATATTCTTTATATATTTTTTTAGGATCAATTATTATCACAGGCCTTGTTTTTGTCCCAGGGTTAGGTTGGAGCCACGGAGGAGCAGAAAGATGGATAAAACTAGGACCTCTAGGAACTTTCCAACCTGTAGAATTATTAAAATTTGGATTTATTATTTATTTTGCCGCATGGCTTTCTTGGGCAAAAAATAGAGTAAAAGATTTTAAGTTTAGTATTTTACCTTTGATTGTGATGCTTGGTATCATAGCTCTCGTTTTGCTTAAACAACCGGACACAAAAAGCCTTATTTTAATAATTGTTACAGGATTATCTATGATATTTTTTGCAAATGTTCCGATGAAATACATTCTTGGGTTAGTCTTCGGATCAATTATTGTGCTAAGTGTTTTAGTTTTTTATACACCATATTTACAAAGTAGAGTAAAAACTTTTATTGATCCATCAGCAGATCCGCGTGGTTCATCTTATCAAATACAACAATCTCTTATTGCTATTGGTTCTGGTGGAGTATTTGGTCGTGGTTTTGGTCAAAGTGTTCAAAAATTTAATTATTTACCTGAACCGCAAGGTGATTCTATTTTTGCTGTACTTGGTGAAGAACTGGGTTTTCTAGGAACTGTTTTCACAATTTTACTTTATTCTTTTTTTGCCTTGAGGGGTCTTAGGATTGCGAACCGTTCTCCGGACCTCTTTAGTAGACTTTTAGTGTGCGGAATTGTTATACTAATTACAGCACAATCATTCATGAACATTGCTTCTATTGTTGGAGTTATTCCTTTGACTGGAGTGCCGTTAGTTTTTATGAGTCAAGGAGGTACTTCACTTATGATTTACCTTATGGCATTAGGAGTTGTGCTTCAAATATCAAAATTCCAACGAAAGAGTGAATAAAAAAGTTTATAAAGTATAAAGTTAAAAATTAATTATGAAAATAGTTTTTACAGGAGGAGGAACAGGTGGACATTTTTACCCCATAATTGCTGTTGCTGAGCAAGTAAATAATATTATAGATAAAGAAAAGATTTTAGGTGTGAAGCTCTATTATATTTCGGACAGCCCATACGACAAAGAGGCGCTTTTTGAGAATAGGATTGCGTATGAGGAAATAAATTCTGGTAAATTAAGAACTTATTTTTCACTCAAAAATTTTTCAGATATGTTTAAAACATTTTTTGGAGTTTTAAATGCTATCTATAAAATATATACAATTTATCCTGATGTTGTCTTTGGAAAAGGAGGATACGCGAGTTTCCCAACATTATTTGCCGCTAGAATCTTAAATATTCCAGTTATAATTCACGAATCTGACTCTGCTCCTGGCAGAGTGAATGAATGGGCGGGACATTTTGCAAAAAAAATTGCAATATCTTTTAAAGAAACAGTTGATTATTTCCCTAAAGAAAAAGTTGCCTGTACGGGGCATCCTATCAGACGTGAGATTGAATATCCAGGGAATCATAAAGAAGCATTAGATTATTTCAAATTAGAATCACAATTGCCTGTAATTTTTATTTTAGGAGGTTCTCAAGGAGCAGAACTTATAAATAATACAATACTTGATGCTATTCCAAGATTGATTAAAAATTATCAAATAATTCACCAAACAGGTGTTAGAAATTTTAAGTTGGTTGCCGATAGGTCAAGTGTAATGCTTGCCGATGATAAAAATAAGTCGAGATATTTAGCATACTCTTTCCTAAATCCACTACAGATGAAAATGGCAGCCGGAGCTGCAACGATTATCATCTCACGGGCTGGCTCTACTTTATTTGAAATTGCATCTTGGGGAGTGCCATCAATTCTTGTTCCTTTTACTGAGTCAAATGCAGACCATGCAAAGAAAAATGCTTTTGCTTACGCAAGAACAGGAGCATGTACTGTGATAGAAGAAATGAATATGACAGCAAATATTTTAAGTTCTGAAATTGAAAGAATAGTAGGGGATAAGCGTATCTTAGACCATATGGCACAATGCGCAAAAGCATTCAATAGGCCAGGTGGAGCAGAGAAAATCGCGAGAGAATTGATAGACATTGGTTTATCTCACGAAAATAGTTAAATTTTCTCTTTTTTAATTCTTTGGGGAATTTCTCCAAGGGCTTTCTTTGTGTTAAAATAGAACAATGGAACAGAAAATTATTACACGATTTGCGCCATCACCAACCGGTTTTATACATGTCGGTAATTTGAGGACGGCATTGTATGCATATCTTTGGGCAAAGAAAAATAAAGGTACTTTTATTTTACGTATTGAAGATACGGATAAGGCAAGAGAAGTAGAAGGATCTATTGACCACATTATGAAATCTTTGAAGTGGTTAGGTGTAAATTGGGACGAAGGGCCAGACATAGGAGGGCCCAATGCTCCTTATTTACAATCACAAAGATTAGAATCTTATAAAAAATACGCACAAATTTTAATTGAAAAAGGATTAGCATATCCTGATCCATACACCGAAGAAGAAATCGATGGATTTCGTGAAAAAGCTGAATTAGAAAAAAAAGCATTTCTTTTTCGGGAACATCGTCCTATAACTTTTGGAGTATGGGATGGTACCAGGCCACTTCGTTTTAAAGTGGGAGATATTAAAAGTTATCATTGGCACGATGAAGTATATGGAGATTTGTCTGCAGGTCCTGAAGCGCTAGATGATTTTATTTTAATAAAAAGTGATGGATACCCAACGTACAACTTTGCACACGTAATAGATGATTTAGAGATGGGAGTAACTCATGTAATGCGTGGACAAGAATTTATTTCTTCTGTTCCAAAATATCTTTCTCTCTATGATGGACTTGGCATCAAGCCACCACTGTTTGCTACTTTGCCACCTATTATGGGCAAAGATGGAAATAAAAAATTGGGGAAACGCGATGGAGCGAAGGATGTTCTAGAATATGAGCGAGAAGGATATTTGCCAGGAGCAATGATGAACTTCTTGGCATTGCTTGGGTGGAACCCAGGAGATGATAAGGAAATCTTTACAAAAGATGAATTAATAAATATTTTTGATATTTCTCGGATAGGACATTCTGGAGCACAATGGAATGACGATAAACTTGATTGGATAAATAAAGAATATATTAAAAAATTAGAAAATGAAGAATTAGAAAATAAAATTTTTGAATGGTTGCCAGAAGAATTAAAAATCAAAAAACTTGTTCCAGTTATTGCCGAGAGGATTTCTAAATTTGGAGATATAAAAAAAATGATTACAGAAGGGGAGTTAGACTTTTTTTATAAACAACCAGAATATTCAAAAGAAAAACTAATTTTTAAAAATACTACACCTGAAAAAACGTCTCTTAATTTAAAAGAAGCTATCACTGCACTTCAAAAAATTGATGAAAAAGATTTCTCTTTTGAAAATGTAAAAATTACTTTAATGCAAATAGCCGATGGTCTTCCCAGTCGAGGTGAATTATTGCATCCTGTACGATATGCATTATCAGGATTGGATAAATCACCAGATCCTTTCGTAATAGCTATGATTTTAGGTAAAAATGAGACTTTATCACGCTTACAAAAGGCAATTTAGCTATATTTTAGTTGGATTATTGCTTGTAATCCCTATGGTTTTTTCCTATGCTCAAACAGCAGATGATTTAAATATAAAAATAAATCAAAAGAATACTGATATTACTCAACTAGAACAAGAAATAAAACAATATCAAAATGAGCTTGATAATCTTGGAAAACAAAAAAATTCATTAAGTGGTTCAATAAAGCAATTAGATATAACTCGTAAAAAATTAGAAGCAGATATTTTACTTACTCAAAAAAAAATAGAAAAAACTAATTTAAAAATACAAAGCTTGGGTTCACAGATAAATATTAAAGAAAATTCAATTTCAAACAACACAGGTGCAATTAAAAGTGGGATAAAAAATATAAATGAATTTGAATTAGAAAGTACTTTAGAAACTATTTTATCAAATGGGACTTTTACGTCTGCATGGAATGACATAGATAACATCATTTCAATTAGAGAAAAAATAAGAGAACAAATAATAGAATTAAAACAAATAAAAGGAGAATTAGAAGATACTCGCAAGGAAACTGTAGATGCAAAAAATGAATTATTGGCATTAAAAAAAGAACTTGCTGATCAGAAAAAAATTGTTGAACAAAATACTGTTGAAAAGAAAAAGCTTTTAGCACAAACAAAAAATAGTGAAACAAGTTATCAGAAATTATTAAAAGAAAGATTAGCAAAAAAAGAAGCGTTTGAAAAAGAACTAAGAGACTATGAATCACAACTGAAATTCATACTTGACCCATCACTACTTCCTGCGAAAGGAGTTTTATCTTGGCCCCTTGATAATGTATATGTTACCCAATTATTTGGAGTAACTTCTGCTTCTACGCGTTTATACGCATCAGGATCTCATAGCGGTGTTGATTTTAGAGCTTCAGTTGGTACGCAAGTTATGGCAGTAGCTGACGGAATAGTTTTAGGAACAGGAGATACAGACCTTACTTGTCCTTATGCTTCTTTTGGAAAATTTATTTTTATTAAACATAATAATGGTTTGTCTACTACTTATGGCCATCTTTCTCTCGTAGGTGTATCAGTGGGTGATAAAGTAAAAAGGGGAGACATAATAGGGTATTCTGGTAATACAGGGCATACTACAGGACCACATTTACATCTCACAGTTTACGCAAGCGCATCCGCTAGGATGGAAACAGTACCTAGTAAGTCTTGTGAAGGACATTCTTATACGATGCCAATTGCTGCAACTAATGCATACTTAGATCCAATGTATTACTTACCCCTTTACAAAAAATAGAATATTTGTTATAATATTAAGTATATTAATTTAGATTTGGTATAATATTTATATGAAAAATAAACAAAATGGTTTTCTGAAATCAATTATTCTAATCGTTATAGCCCTTTTTCTTTTAAGTTATTTTTTTCATATTTCACCAAAAACTGTTTTCGATTGGGTTGTGAATGTAATTCGTAGCGTTTTTTAAAAAAATGATAAATATTTTTAACAAAAAAGGAGGAACTAGTATCTTTAACACATT
>CAIVNB010000062.1 GCA_903907175.1 uncultured bacterium | reverse complement strand
TGAAAACTTACAACAACTGTCTTAACAATATCCCCATCCAATGTTACCTGCGTTTTACCGTCATAAGGATATTTTTCATAAACTTTTTGACATAGATTTTTAGCAAGTTCATATTCACGTGGTAAAAAGCTTTTTGTTTCGGATATAGCGTACCCTTTCATAATACCCTGATCTCCCGCTCCACCCGTATCAACTCCTTGAGCAATCTCAGGACTCTGTTTTGATAAATTTATTATGACTTTATAATTTTCTCCTACAATTTTTTTAACTAAAGATTCCAAGTCAGGATGAACTTTACTTGTCACTTCTCCATTTATGGTAATTAGATTATGCCCTCCCATAACTTCTACTCCCGACCTACTATTTTTATCTCCTTCTAGGTATGCATCCAAAATAGAATCCGCAATAAAATCACAGATTTTATCTGGGTGCCCTGGTGAAACAAATTCTGCTGTTTTTATACTCATGTTTTATAAAATAAAAAATCCTCTAATTGAGGAAAGATTTTCTACGCAGACTAAACGTACTTATCTTTCCTAATATTGCCTTTACAATATCGGTTGGACTTAGCACCTTACATTTGTAGGTTGCTGGGCAAATCTTAGAGCCAAATCTCTCATTGCCACTCTTGATATATTCAATTACTTAATATTATATGAAAACAAAAATTAAAAGTAAAGTTTTTAAAAGATGTATTTTTAACAACCTAAAAATTCAATAATTTTTTCAATTTTTCTAACCTTTCTTCAGGTGTTCCAACTATCTTAATAAATTGAATTTTATACTTTTCTAAAATATCTCTGATTTGATTATCTATATCTTTTTGAAATTTTGTATCAGTTGTTCTTAGGCCATCATCTTCAATTGCAAACTCTCCACTGGGTAAATATATAACTAAATCATAATTACTAAATTTGGGAACCAATGCTTTAGTAGCAAATTCAATTAAATTATGTTCTTGAGAAAATAAATACTGTATATATGCAAGTAAATCTATACCACAGCGATCAGCTACCCAGTTATCTTCACTACTCTCTAGCTCAATTTGTTTATTAATTAACCAAAGTTCTGTGTCCACTGTTGCAGTATGGTCAAGTTTATACCCTGCTTTTTGAGCCAACCGTGCTGCTTCAGGTAGAATCTTGAACTCTGGATAATCTTTATTAATTTGTTGTGCTAGAGTGGTTTTGCCGACTCCTTGAGCACCAATAATTGCAATTTTCATTTTAGATTGTTCCTTCGCGCCATTCAGATAAATATTTTTTCTGTTTTGGTGTTAGTGTATCGATTTTTATTCCTAGACTTTTTAGTTTGAGTTGTGCAATTTTTACATCAAGATTTTCTGGTAATGTATGTACTTCTTTTGATAAATTTTTATAATTCTTCAAAATATATTCAGCTGCCAATGCTTGATTTGCAAAACTCATATCCATCACTGAGGCAGGATGCCCCACAGCACAAGCAAGGTTTACTAATCTACCTCCTGCTAAAACGATTATCTTCCTACCATCTTTTAATTCATATTCTTCAACTAAATCTCGTACCTCTTTTTTATTTTTTGAAATTTTATTCAATGCAATTAAATCTATTTCCACATCAAAATGCCCTGAGTTTGAAACAACACATCCATTTTTTATATTTTTAAATGCATCAATTCCCACCACACTAGTGTTTCCTGTAACAGTACAAATAATATCAGCTTCTTTTGCAGCATTTGCCATAGGCATAACACGAAAACCGTCCATCGATGCTTCTATCGCTTTAACTTCATCTATCTCAGTAACTATTACATTTGCTCCCATTCCACGAGCTCGCATTGCAAGACCTTTTCCACACCAGCCATATCCTGCAACCACAAATACTGACCCCGCAAGGAGTTTACCTGTTGCTCGTACAATGCCTTCAATTGTAGACTGTCCTGTACCATAACGATTATCAAAAAAGTGTTTCGTCATCGAATCATTCACGGCAACCACTGGATACAAGAGAGAATTTTCTTTAGCCATTGCTCTTAATCTTATGACACCAGTTGTTGTTTCTTCTGTTCCTCCTTTTGCCTTTTTTGCGTCGTTTGGTCTTTCGCTATGTAATGTAGACAATAGATCTGCTCCATCATCCATAGTTATTTCTGGTTTCAAATCTAAAACAGAATTTATGTGAGAAAAATATTCTTTATTATTTTCTCCTTTTATAGCATATACTGGAATCTTAAAATATTTTACGATTGCT
>CAIVNB010000061.1 GCA_903907175.1 uncultured bacterium | reverse complement strand
CGCTCGACCAATGTGCTAATGCGAATGAATTTCGCCACGCAGAGACAAGCTCGGCGTTCCGCCCTCGCCTCGCCACCTTTTCATGCATATTTTATTTCGCGGGGGATTTCTTTTTTAATTTGGTATGGGTGGCGGGCGAGGTCGATTTCTCTTAAAAGAGAAACTGGCGAAATTCAAAATACAAACTTAAAATACATTGTCTCGGGCATTATACCATTTTTATATTTCTGTGGTTACGCAAAGTTTTTTTAGTACACCCTCGGCATCCGCCTCGGGCATTTCCGCTAGGGCTACGAGTGCCTAGATGCCTATGAGCGGGCAAACAAAAAGCTGAACGGCTCAAATCCCACTCATTTGAGCCGTTCGCTCGATTACCCGCAACTTCTTGGGGAGAGGAAGTTTCCTCTCCCCGGGTCGGATGACTCCTGATTACAGGAGTTCCATCCTCGCCATCCCCACTCTACGTTTTACAATATTTCGTTTAGTGAGTATGACTTTCGTCTTTGATTTCCCATTTCAATACAACTTCGGCACTCGTCCTTTCATCATGGACACCCTAGCGGAAATGCCCGAGGCAGAAAATGCATGTGCTTGCCCCAGCTCGCGCGATTACACGCGAGCTACCCCTCCCGTGCGTGCACACGAACTCACTCCCTAGAATTAAATTTTTAAATTTTTCTATTTTTAAATTTTTGTATATGAAACCGCATGTCCAGTTTTTCCAACTTGTTTGATTTTATTTTCCTTTTCCAAAATATTTAAATATCTTTCGGCTGTAGCATCCGAAACATGGAGAAACTTTTCGACTTCGTCATTTGAAATTTTTGTTTGCTTCGCAAACATTGTCATAACTTTATCCAACTTTTTTCTTTTTCGAGATTGAATTGCAAGTTTTGCTTTGTATAATAATTCGAGAACTTTGTTTTTGTTTGAAACGATTACTGGAGCTGAAACAGATTCAGGTTCAATTTTCACTGGCTCGCCTAACGGCTCACTTCTAGAACCCAACGGCTCATTTGGTGGGGTTTGAGCCGTTTGAGCTTCAGAAATTTGCACAGGTTCTGGAATTTCCTCAGTTCTTCCGCCTTCGGCGGGTAAAACTTCGGTTTTTGACACTTCTGGGTTTTCGGTCAAAATAGGGGTATTTTCTGGATTATCATTATTGAGGGAAACGGGTATATCTGCGTTTATGGGCGATTCTAGGGGCTCAAGAGGGTTATTAATAGCCTCAGAACCCGTTGTATTTATGGGTAATGGCTCAGAAAGCCCTATTTGGTCATTATTTAGTGGTTCATCGGACATATATAGATTATATTAATTTAATTTTTAATCTTATCAATAAAATTTAAAAAGTGAGAAAAAACATACTCAGTGGATATTATTCTTTGCCCTTGTCCACCCATTTTTTTATAATTATTATTTAAAAAATTTTCTATTGTCTGCCTTTCTTGAGAAGAAAGTTTCTCTACTATTTTTTTATTTGAAAAAGCATGATGAGCTTCAATTGGTTTTTCCGGATTATTTTTTATAGATGTTTCCATTACTAAATGATAATCTTTAAGCATGGTTTCTAGCCGTTGCCTTAATTGATCTGAGTCTGGGTATAACATTTTAAAAACTTCCGCAATAGCTGATACGCCTTTTCGTTCAGTGTATTCAGGAGTAGGAATATTCAAGGCCTCAATCAATTCTTTTAAAGCAAAAGCTTTATTAAAAGTATTTTCTTTTTCTTTTTTCAAATCAATATCTTGTGTTTTTTCAACCTTTGTTTCAGATTCTTCTTTTTGAAAAACATCTGAAATATCTTCTGGAACAAAATAAAAAACATCTTTACCATTTTCTTGTGTTTGACCGAGTTTTTTTAATGTTTCTCCTTTTGGCACAAGTGGGTGTCTTCCATTTTGAATATTCGCAAAATAATATTTTGCGATTTCGTCCAATGTTTTTTTATTAAGTTTTTGTTTGTAATCTGGATCAGCATTATGTCGTATATGATCTTGATAAAATAAAACCCTAATTTCAAATTGTTTATTCTGTTTAGAAAATTCTGTATCAGTCATCCCCTCAGGTTTTTGACTTATCGTTGCATAATTTTCAGTTGTATTATATTGTTTTCCATGTTGTTTATCTTGTTCAAAATCTTCTTGTGAAATTACAGATAATGGTTTTTCTAATTTAATTGTATCAGAAGTATATGGATTTATTTCTCCCCATTTTAAAAGATTAGTTCCATGTTTCAAGGTTGTCCAACCGCGAGGAATTCCAATTTTAAATTCTTTTTCTTTATTTTCAGTTTGGTTTTCGACAATTTGAGATAATTCAGAATTATTTAAACTCGATAATATTTTATCTCTAATTTCATTTATTTTTATATCTGTTTCCTTTTCATCAACCTTTTTGAAATTTTTTACATCCATTGTTTCACTAGAAAACTTGTCAAAGGCTTCTGTCAATTTTTGATTTTGTTCTACTGATAAATTATTTGACCATTCATAAACAGACTGATCATAATCAATTTTATATGGAACAATGCCAGTTTTTTCTACTAAGTCTTTTTCTGCAAAAATATCAGAATTATTTTTGACAAAATTTTGCAAATCCTCGTAATTGGTAAAAATTTTTTGTCCAATTAAATTTTCTCCTGAGCTACTTTTTGCAGTTAAAATATTTATAGAATATTTAATTTTTGGATCTCCTAAAAAACCCTGCTCACGTAAAAAATTACAAGCAGGGTCTTTTTCAATTTTCATTTGCTCAATCTGTTCATCGGTAAGTTGCCGAGTTTCCATTTTTTGTGGTATTTCAGGTTGTGATAATGGCTGTTGGGGTTTTTCTAAATTATTCATAAAAGTAATACTAAAAAATATCAGGCAGAAAATAAACAAAACTTTTTAATACTTTTTGTCTTTTTGTTTATCTTTTTCTTCTCGTTCTGCTTTTTCTAAATCGTGTTTAAATTCATCTTGTTTTCTTTTAGCCCTGCTTAATTTTTCTTTGAGAGTGCTTATGTCTGATTCAAGGTGGCGAATTTCACTTTCTTTTTTAGAAATTTCGCGACTTGACTCTTCCTCTTCTTTTTTATAACTTTCTATCTCTCTTTTTAATGATGATATATCTGCCATAAATAATTAAATTAAAGTTGATAATAAAACGACTATTTTTGTATAGCACACGCTATTTTATCCTTAAATATATTGCAAATAAATTAAATTCGCTAAGCATTTTTTGGTAAATCGACCTTTTATTTTTTAATGATTCTTTTTGCATTTTTAAAAATGCCTTATCGTCATTATGAATTTTTATTCCTATTCTTAGAGTTCCATCGTCAAATTCAAGATAGGATATTTTTTTATAAATAGATATATTTCTCCTAGTTTTGTTGTATTTATCAATAATTTTTTTTAGTTGATTTATTTTTTCTACATTCAAAATCCTCCATTCTCTATATTTTTTAGTTTCCCCATTCTTTTTTGATAAAATTATGTAGTTAAAATATTCCCTACTTGTCATCTGATTAATGGAGGCTTTATTTATTTTTTGATAGTATTTATTTAAAAATGATTTTTCATTGTTAAATCTAATTTTGGGTTGTCCTTTAAAGACTACTATTATACAAGGCGGAATAAGACTAGAATCATTTTTATCTATACAGCCAGTTGAAATAGTTTTAATCCTAAACCCAATTTTTTGTAAAATTGTATTCGAAAATAAAATACTTATTTGTTTTTCGCTATCAAGATAATTGGTAAATTTTACTATTAATTTTTTTAATTTTTCGTGAATTTTTTGACATTCCTTAGTAGATAGAAATTCTTTTGATTTTGGATTAAAATATTTTTGACCAAAAGTAAGCTGAATGGAATAGTTTGGATAAAAAGAAAGAGATAATTTTTCATTTTTTCCTAACTTTTCTTTTTTATTAAAATTATTTACCAAGCTATTAAATTTTTTAAATGCCGGTTTTGCTTTAAGTTCAATATATTTTTTAAACTCTTTAGAATAACCACTTCTATAAATTTTTTTCTCCATGAGTTGATGCTGTTTTATGGGCAACTCTACTGTGTTATTAACACTATTTTTCTTAAGAAAATATTTTTTAATTTCTTTTTCTTTAGGCCAAAAAATTTCTATATCATATAAACCGGGGACATAAAAATTAATAAATGGAGCGAGTGAATACATAACATGTTGTGTATAATTTTTTTTAATATTACCAATACTTCCATTATTTACCGAAAAACCTAATTGTTCTAGTTTATTGGTTAATTTCAGCATTATTTCAGGCACTTGAGGTACTTTTCTCATATTGGTTATTATAACAACGAAATGCAAAAATACAAAAGGAGATTTTGGCATTTTTGCAATTTAATTATTTCACTTATTATATAATCTGAGAAGGCAACTTATCTAAAATAAATTGTTCAAAATTAGTTTCTAAATTTTTTCTAGTTGAATATTCTTCATAGAGTTTAAAAATTAAATCTCTCAGTTGGTTCTTTTCAAAACGCTCAAAATATTCACTGGATTTATTTAAAAAATCATTTTTTGTAAAAATGTCCAAAGATTCACATCTTTCTTTTAATTCTTGGTTCTGTGATATAAATTGCTGAAGTTCTTGCTCGGTTATTTTTTCTATCTTTTTATTAAAATCTTCTAAATTTTCAAGTTTTCTGTCTTTTTTAAAGATATCATTATAGGTTCTAATTAATTCTTCACAAAGTAAACTATAATAATCCTCGCCATATTCTTTCTTTAATTTACTATTAGTAAGGTTAGTTATCTTTTCTTTTTGGCTTGCAGTTAGTTTTTGATCTAATTTGTCAACAATTGGATTTATAATTCCGTGTGAAAACTCATGGTCTAAATTATCAACATTTTCAATATTAGTTTTCAAAATGATTTCATTCCCAAAATCAAATGCTCTGCCAGAATTCTTATCAGAAAGTTGATCGGTCGGCATTAAAATAAGTTTTTTTACATTTGTTGTTTTTGAATCAGGTTTAAAAAAATCAATAATTTTCTTTATTCTTTCCCTTGTTTCATCCATATTATCTAATCTTTGTTTCTTATCTTTCTCTATTTCTTCATTAAATTTTTTAGACAGTGGTGATAAAGAAAATTCTTTATCAAATAATTCTATGTTCTCAAAAAGTTTCTTTCGTATTTCTTCTAAATTTTCTAAAGGCTTCTTGTGTTCTATAATCATTTGCATTGCCTTTTTTATTCTTTCGGGATTATTATATGCAACTGCTAAATTATACATCGATTCTATGTCTATTTCTCCTTTTTCCGTTTCCATTTCAGTTTCTTCTGGCTTAACTCCAATTTCTTTGAAAAAATTAATAATTTTTTCATTAAGTGGATTATCTAAAAAATATTTTTTTGTTTCCTCAATAAGTGTGTTATCTCCAATATCTCTTTCTTTTAAATACCCGAGAAACATAACGGAAAGTAGTTGAGCGGAACGTTGCTCTTCAACAAGTATTTCAGGAACTTTTAATGTTTCAATAATCTTTTTTTCTAAATTTTGGTTTGGCTCAACTTCGTTTTTCGCATTTTGGATAATTACTCCTGCTTCTTGGTTGGTTTCATCTAACTTTTTTTCAATTTGATCTTCTTTTTTTATTTCATTAAATTTTTGCTCATCTAAATTAACAGAATTTAAGTTTTTTATTTCTCTTTCTGTTTGTGCTTCAAATTCTTGTTTTTTTATATCCGCATCTTGTAAAAATTCTTCCGGAGATATTTCCCTTTCTTCTTGTGTTTCAACAGGAACCTTTTGGGTTTCTTGATTCTCAATTTTATCTTTTTCTTCAGGTGATGCCATATGGTTATTTATCAATAATCGAATTTCTAATTTCTTCAATTTTTGCTTCCTCAAGCTTTTTCTTAAATAGAATAACTATGTTTTTGCGTTTTAAACGAAGCTCTGCGAGTTTTATTTCCATTTCTTTTTTAATTTCAGAAATCTTATTTTTCATAATTTATTTCAAAAGCTGATCGCTTGAAACACCGAGAGCTTTCGCTAATTTTGCGATTGTCGAAAGCGTTGGGTTTGTTTTGCCACTTTCAATATTGCTAATAAAACCACGGCTAACGCCTAGCGAACGAAAAATATCGCCCTGCGTTAAGCCCTTGCTGATTCTAATGCGTTTCATATTTTTACCGAGTTTTACTGATTCAACTTTCATTATCCACAGTATATCTCTTGCTACATTATACCACAATATTATATTATAATGTAATAGGTAAAATATACCCTCGCCCGCCACCCATACCAAATTAAAAAAGAAATCCCCCGCGAAATAAAATATGCATGAAAAGGTGGCGAGGCGAGGGCGGAACGCCGAGCTTGTCTCTGCGTGGCGAAATTCATTCGCATTAGCACATTGGTCGAGCG
>CAIVNB010000060.1 GCA_903907175.1 uncultured bacterium | reverse complement strand
ATTTGTAAATAAAGTAAAAAGAGATTATTGGACAGAAGCGACGACACATAGAGTAACAACAAAATTTGATGAAGGTGTAGTTTTAAAAAGGAAACGAGTCCCAATATTAGAAGGTGATACAGCAGAAACTTTACAACAAAGAACTTTACCAGTGGAACATGAAGTACAGATAGAATTATTAAAAGATTTTAGCGAAGGTAAGGTAAAAGAATTCCATCGAGAGACGCCACTTGTATTGCCAGCCGAAGAAAAAATCCTTGAAGAATGTAAGAAAAAAGCGATAGAAATGTATCCAAAAGGCTAATATTGATATAAAATTTAATAAAGAAATATAAAAAAGACATTAAAAATAAAATATGGAAAATAAAAGATTAAAAATATTAATTATTGGAAGTGGTGGACGGGAACACGCAATAGGATGGAAAATAAAACAATCTCCTAGATGTGGAGAACTTTTTTTTGTACCAGGTAATGCTGGAACATCACAAATTGGGACAAATATTCCCATAAAAGCTATAGATATCAAGGGTATTTTAGAATTTGTAAAAAAAGAGAAAATCGATTTAACCTTAGCTATCCCTGATGATCCGCTTGCTCTTGGGATAGTAGATGAATTTAAGAAAGAGAATTTGCGAATTTGGGGGCCGACAAAAAGAGCGGCGGAACTCGAATGGTCAAAAGCGTTTTCTAAACGTTTTATGGAAGGGCATAAGTTACCTACGGCGAAATTTGAAACCTTTAGAGATTTCACAGAAGCAAAAAAATACGTAGAATATCACTCGTTGCCGATCGTTATAAAAGCAGACGGGTTAGCTTTTGGTAAAGGGGTTATTATCGCGCAAACATTAAGTGAAGCAAACGAAGCATTAGAAAATATAATGGTTAAAAAAATATTTGGTGACTCGGGAAATGAAGTAGTAATAGAAGAATTTCTCGTCGGCCCAGAAATTTCCATTCATGCATTGTCGGACGGGGAAAATTATAAAATATTTCCTACATCTCAAGATCACAAAAGAATTTGGGAAAATGATACTGGGCCAAATACAGGAGGTATGGGTGTGATCGGTCCATTGCCATTCGTGAATAAAGAAATGATGAAAGAAATAGAAAAAGAAATCATTGCGCCGACACTGAAAGCAATGAGAGATGACGGAATTTTATTTGAGGGAATTTTGTATCCGAGTTTAATGCTGACGAAAGATGGCCCAAAAATTATTGAATTCAATGCCCGCTTTGGTGATCCAGAAGCGCAAGTATACATGCGACTTTTAGATACAGATTTATTAGAAATAATAAATTCCTGCATTGATAAAAAATTAAATGAACAAGAAATAAAATGGAAAAATCTATCCGCTTGCAACATAGCTCTAGCCTCAGGTGGCTATCCGGGGAATTATGAAAAAGAGAAAGTTATTTCTGGGATCAGCGGGGCAGAAAAATTAGAAAATATAATTGTTTTTCATGCTGGAACAAACTTGGAAGACGGCAAGCTTCTAACAAACGGAGGTAGGGTATTAGGAATAAGTGCTACTGGGAAAAATCTTGAAGAAGCTCTTGAAAAAGCATATGAAGCAGTTTCAAAAATTTCTTTTGAAGGGATGCAATATCGAAAAGACATTGGTAAAAAAGCACTTGCAATACATATTTATTTTGGTAAAATAAAAACAAATTGTAAGGCCATGGACGACATTGACGAAATTTCTGGTACACCCCCAAACGGTGATCCTGAAGAAGATGAAGAAAATCTTCTTATTAGCACATGTGATGGTGGACAAGATGTTTACGACGATCGTGAAGATCGTGAGGGTAAGTGATTTTTAAAGCCCCGACGATTCTTTTCGGGGCTTTTTTATTTTTAATAAAAATGATAAAATAATATCATGAAAAAAGATGTAAAAGTTGGGATAATTATGGGTTCGGATTCAGACTTAGAAGTTATGTCTGAATCAGCAAAAATCTTAGAAGAATTTGGTATTTCTTATGAAATAACAGTTGCTTCAGCTCATAGATCACCTTTATTGGCACATAAATATGCTTCTAGTGCAGTAAATCGAGGGTTAAAAGTGATTATAGCAGGTGCAGGAGGTGCGGCTCACCTAGCAGGAGTTATGGCATCTTTTACAACATTACCCGTGATAGGAGTGCCAGTTAAGGCAAAAACTTTAGATGGGCTTGATTCATTACTCTCAACAGTACAAATGCCTCCAGGAATACCAGTAGCAACTGTTGGTATAAATGCAGCAAAAAATGCTGGACTTCTTGCAATACAAATTCTTGCAGTGTCAGATAAAAATTTAGAGAAAAAATTAGTTGCTTATAAACAAAAAATGGCTGGTGAAATAAAATCAAAAGGTGAAAAACTTTCAAAAGTAGGATACAAAAAATACCTTGAGAAATAATTATGAGCGAAGAAACAAAAAAGAAAATTTATTCACAAGATGGTGTTGATGTGGAAGAGGAATCTTTTTTTAGTAGTTTCGCTGGATCTATTTGTAAAGCAAGTTATGAAAATTCACCCTTTGTAGAAGTACACGACCTTTCTGGTGGGAGTTTTCGTGGGCCTCGTCCTTTTACTTTTAAAAATCTTCCCGAAGGATATATGATTGAAGCATCTACTGATGGCATAGGGACTAAAGGTATTATTATTGATGCGGCAAAGACTCACAAAATGGCTGCTTATGATTTGATTGCAATGACTGCAAGTGACATTACTCGTTTTGGAGGTATTCCTTTAATTTTTATAAATGTTTTTGATACTGTTTCCATAGGTAATAAAGGGGACGAAGTTAGTGAAACTTACAAGAGTGCAATTTCTGGGTTAGGTGATGTTGCTAAGGGGTCAAAGATTGTAGTTTTAAAAGGAGAAACTGCTCAAATGGGAGTTGCTATTGGGTCTGAAATTGTTGATTCAAAAACAAAATTAAACTGGTCAGGCACAATGATTGGGGCTTACCATAAAGATAAAATGATCACGGGAGAAAGTATCGCTCCAGGACAGGCCATTATAGCTTTAAAAGAAAATGGATTTCGTTCGAATGGCATAAGTTCTGTACGAAAAGCTTTAAAAGAAAAATTTGGTGAAAAATGGTGGGAAAATCCTGAAGCAAAAGAAAGTATTAAACTAGCAGCGGCTCCGTCTATCCTTTATGATGTGTTTGTTAACACAATTCATGGATGGTTTGATAAAGAATTCAAGTCCGAAATTAAAATACATTCTATTGTCCATCTATCTGGAGGGGCATTAAAAGAAAAATTAGCTAAAGATATACTCTTTCCCAAAGAACTTTCTGCAGAACTTTTTGATTTATGGGATCCACCTCAAATTATGAGGGATTGTGCAGAATGGCGAAAGATTACCGACGAAGAATTTTATGAAGTTTGGCATGGTGGTCAAGGGATGTTATTAATAGTAGATGAGGCTGATGCATATCATTGTATTAAAAGAGCATCTGATTTTAATATTGAAGCAAAAATTGTAGGTAAAATTACAAAAGAGATTAACCCAAAAGTCTCCATAATTTCTAAATTAACTATTAATAAAAAAATT
>CAIVNB010000059.1 GCA_903907175.1 uncultured bacterium | reverse complement strand
TTTTTCTGATGCAAAAAAAAGTTGTTGAATTGGTATTGGAACATAATTTTCACTTTTAGGATAAGTAGAAAATGCTGTTTTGAAAGAATCTCCTTGTAAAATTCTTTCTTGCAAATGAGTATAAAATCTCTCATATCTTCTGTAGGTAGTTCCTTTTTTGACTGATTCAAGAGCTTCATTAACCTGGAATCCTGCCTGAAGCAACACGCCAAAAATATATCCAAAACGAGCAAGTTCTACACCCTCTATTAAACTTTTAATTCCTGGTATAAAAAATAAAATAGCATCACCTACAAATTTTGTTTTTTTATTAAAAAATGCAAAATACACTAATAAAAAGATAGAAATTAAAAATACTGGAACCGCAATATAGCCATAGCTGGATAAGAAATTGCCAATCATCATTAAAACTCTCGTACTAAGTGGTAAAACTCCATTTGTAGTTTGAAAAATAGTTATAAGTTTAGGAAGTACAATCCATGCACTAACAACAGCTATAATTAAAGCAAGAATCAAGACTATCCCTGGATACATCAACGCTGACTTTAATCTGGAATTAAACATTTTTTCTTTATGCTGTTGGATTGTAACTAAATTTAAATGTTCCGGTAATTTTCCAGCTTCTTCTCCTGAACGAATAAGAGAAATAACTCTCTCCGATAAGAAATCTGTCTTTTCAAGTGCTTTCCAAAGAGGAACCCCGTCATTTACCATGTCCTCTATCGCTTCTGCCATTTTTTTCATACTTTTACTCTTAAGAGATAAAGAGACAGCAGAAAGAGCACTCGATATTCCCATACCAGAAGAAATAAGTAAACTCAAATTTTCTATAAAATAATCCTTCTCGTCTCCAAAGCCAATACTGATATAAGGCCAATCTGGACGATACTCAAAAACTGGTTTCGTAAAACCTTCTTTTTCATATGACCTTTTTAATCTAATTTCTCTCATCCCGTTAGAAACAGATCGCGATCAATTCGCGTGTCTGATATTTTATATTATTAATTTTTATTTTATTTGATTTCATGTTTTTGTTTATTTTTTAATTGTGATCGCGGCTTCTAACGGGACTCATATATTAAATATTTTTTTATTCAGGAACCACCACGCGTAGAAGCTCTTCTAGTGTCGTAAATCCTCCTTCTACTTTTTTTACACCATCCTCAAACATTGATTTGAATCCTTGACCTCTAATGAGTTCCGTCACCTCTTTTGTTGAAGGATTTTTGACTATTAGATCTTGTAACTCAGGAGATGTTGTTAAAAATTCAAATATACCGATACGTCCTCTGTACCCTGTATGTGAACAAGATTCACAACCCTTTCCTTTATAAAAAGTAAAAGATTTGCCATCAAAATACTTACTTACTTCTTTCCCAAATTTATCTATTCTTGCCTTTGAAACAACGTCACTTGTCTTGCATGAATCACAAATTCTTCGAACAAGACGTTGTGCAATGATAAGTTCAAGAGTAGACCCAACTAGAAATGGTTCAACCCCCATGTCAATAAATCGAGGGATTGCAGTGGCAGCATTGTTTGCGTGAAACGTAGAAAGAAGAAGGTGCCCAGTAAGTGCCGCATTCACTGCGATGTCTGCTGTTTCTAAATCTCTTATCTCACCAACCAAAACAACATTCGGATCTTGACGAGCGATAGCCCTCAACCCTTTTGCAAAAGTTAAATTTGCTTGTTGGTTTACTTGAATTTGATTTACTCCAGCTATTTTATACTCTACTGGATCTTCGATGGTTGTTATGTTTATTTTCTGAGTATTAATAATTTTTATAAGTGAATACAGAGTTGTTGATTTACCAGACCCTGTAGGACCAGTAACGAGTATCATTCCAAATGGTTTCTTTGAACTTTTTAATATTTGTTCTTGCAAATCTTTTGATAATCCAATATCACTTAAGGTCAAATCGCGAACATATGAGGATAAAATTCTTATAGCAATTTTTTCACCGTCAAGTGTTGGAACTATGGATACACGCAAATCAATAGGATTCGGATTATTGGGAGATTTATAACGTATTGCTCCGTCTTGTGCACTAAAATGCTCATCAATACGAAGCTTCGCTTGAACTTTTAAACGATTAACTATATTTTCATAATACTCTTTTGGTAATTCACCAGCATCGTGAAGCACGCCATCAATTCTAAAACGAACCACAACTTTTGTTTCTTGTGGCTCACAATGAATATCTGAAGCTTTAAGAACTAATGCATCTTCAAAAATTTGGTCAAGAATTTCTGGCGCAATGCGTCCTTTCGTTTCAATTATTTTTGAAAATTGAGTTTTTAAACCTTGTTGATAATTTACAAAAATAGCATCAATATCATCTGATAATGAAAAAGTGATTTTAATATCTTTATCTGGAAATAAATTTTGTAACTCCTCCTTTAAAGTTTCGTTCTTAGGATCATCAGTTGTAACAACCACTTCATCTTCACTCTGATTAAATAAAACAACACGAAGTTTTTTTGCCATACCTTCTGGGATAAGAAGAACTTGGTCTTTAGGTGGTTGTTTTAATTGTAAATTTGAATAAGAAACTTGTAATGATTCCGCGATTGCTTGGCCTATAATGTCGGTGCTTGTAAGACCTTCAACAAGTAGGTACTCAACTACAGAAACTCTATGCTC